>JAAXUA010000002.1 GCA_013336275.1 Candidatus Falkowbacteria bacterium | reverse complement strand
TGCCGAGCTCGACCGAGTTGGACATGTCGGAGCTCGTAGAGAAGACGACGTAGGAGTCGGCCGCCTGGTCGGTGTCCCAGGCGATGTCGATGGTGGTGTTGCCCACGTTGGCGGTCGAGACCGAACCGGGGATGATGGCTGGACCGGCTTGGGTGGTGAAGGAGTAGCCGTCTCCAACGCAGGTCGAAGTGGCCGTCAAACCGGTCGGGCCGGTAGAGCGAACTTGGAAGTAGTAGGTGGTATCAGAATCTAGACCGGACAGGGTCACAGTGTGAACGCCCAGGGTGCTCGGTTCGGATCGCATACTGGCCGAACCGGCGGCAATGGCACCAGAAAAGTCGCAACCAGTGGTCGTCTGATAGTAAACCAACGAATCGGAGGGGAGGTTGGTCTCCCAGGCGATGGTGGCCTGAGTGGTGTAGATGGAGCTAGTGCCTATGGTTGACTGGTCTATAGTTGGTGGCATATCTGAGGCGCCAGGGATGGCACCACCGCCACCTTCGCCGAAATTCATAATGCCATCGGCTTGAGCCTTAACTACCGGAGATTGAAAGGAGGTATTGCCGTTGAGATCACGGGTTAAGACATAATAGTAAGTGGCATTTGAATAGGGGGCATTGTTGTCGGTGAAGTAGTTGACGGTCGAACTAGGGCTTGAGTAAAGAAAATCGAAAGTCTGGCCGTCATTGGTCGACCGATAGATGTCGTAGGCAGCGAAATCGCCTGAAGGCTGGTGGAGGTTGACTTCCTTCCAAGCGAAAAACAAACGATAGTCTGTGAGGCCATCCTTCAAATTAGTAGTGTCCTGAATCATGAAGCTCTGAGGGGTCTCGGCGCTAGTGGCGCTCGTAGTAGCCGAGTGGTTATTGTAGGCGTCGCGATATTGGACATGGATGGTAGTCGGATCATTGGAGACGCTAAAATTTGTGGAGTTAGCGTAGTCTTGCCAGCCCGATGGATCAGCGTTAGAGAAGTTGGAGAAAGCAGACGTGGTGGTAGCATAGCGTACCTGGATCGAGGAGAGATCTGATGCGGAAAAGCCGATCTGTGCTGTGGCGACGTTTGCGACAAGCGGAGTAATTATAACTATTGTCGGGTTACCAGTGATTGAGGGCGCTGTGGTGTCAAGAATATAATCAGACGATACTGCGGAACTGGAAAATCTCGCCGCCTCGCCATCGTTAGCAATAACCCTGATTTTGGCATTTGCTATTCTTTCGATTTGCACTTGCTGAGATGCATTCCACAAAACTTGATGCACAATTGGGGTGCTGGTTGAAGTTGTTGTGGCAGAGGTTGCACCGGAAGATAGACCCAAAGTAATAGGAGCCCAACTTGAGCCATCGAAATATTCATATGAAGGGGTGATCAAACCCGTTCCGGAATCAATATCTTGAACACTGTAATTTATCACCACGTTACCATAGCTAGGGTCAGTTGATGACGTCACCTGTTGGGCTGTAACACTTGAAACTATTGGCGGTTCATTTGCCACATAAGTCAGGTTGATGCTGGACAGAACAGGAGCAATGGCTCCCGCCGACTCTAAAATAACTCGATACTGGAACCATTGATCACCGGACCCGTCATTCATAGGATTGCCGACGGGAATGGTCAGATTGTTGTGGCTTGAAAGGAAGTAATTAACACCGGAACAACCAGCTCCACTATCATCATATCCGCACCAAGCAGACCAGACGTCAGGATTACCATCAGTACTTGTAGCCGTCCGAATTTGAAACTTAATCTGCTCGGTGGTTGAAGTGGCACTCTCTACCCAATCTAATTTACCGATCATGTTAGCGAAACTACCTGAGTCAATCGGACTGGAAATAAGCTCTGCTGACGAAGGGAATGCGTTATAACCGATGGTGACATTATCGAGAGAAGGGGTAGAAGTAGAATTTGAAGTTGAAAGCATGGCCTGATACTGGATAAACCTATGGCCGTTCTGCGCACCCAGGGAGACTAAAGGTGCCCCGCTAGTCGAAGTAGCAGTTCCCCAAGAGGCAGCGCCAATGGTGCTGCTTGAGTTGCTGCTTCTGATTTTAAATGACACGGACTGACCACCAGTCTTGACCCAACTTAAATTATCCCAAGCAGAAACCGGGGCGCCCGTATCAATGATTCCTGATGTATATGTACCATAATTCGCATAATTATAGACTACAGCATTAGCGCTGACACTATCTAGCGTCGGGGTTGTCAGAAGATCTGCCGAAGAATTCAATGTTGCTCTGTAATACAAATATCTGGCATCGGTCGGCGCACAGAATGCGGTCAATGCTACACTGCCACCCGAAGTCGTGTTGTCGGCACCGCATGGACTTGCATCAAATTCTCCGGCGCTTGGTGTGCCGAGAGTATTTTTTCCTATCACCTTAAAGCTTATATTCGAAGCGTTGGCTGCTGTCTCGGAATAAGAAAAACTGTTCCAATTCCAAACAACGCCGCTGCCGCCATCTATATAAGAAATGAATGTGCCCGAGGGTGCGTAAGGCAAACTGCCAAAATTGGTCGTTCCTGGAGTTCCGGAATTAAACCCAGTTCCACCATTAACACTGACGCCTGAGACCGCGGCTCCGGACGCGGTTTTAATTGTAATATTTCCACCACCACCACCACCGGCTTGTCCGCCATTTCCATTGCCGCTTCCCGGTCCACCGTTCCCGCCAACGGCACTTATTAAACCGGAATTATTTATAATCAAAGTCTTCAGAGTAATATTGCCGCCACCGCCACCGCCACCGCCAAACATTCCGATGCCATAACCAGGACCTCCATTAGCGATAATGCGTCCTGCGGAGCCGATATTTATTTGCGTTGCGCCATTTAAAAATAAGATGCCACCGCCACCGCCACCGCCATCAGAGGCGCCAGAATATGCAGAACCGCCACCGCCACCGCCACCATAGCTGCCACCAGCGTAAATATTGCTATCACTGCCACCGCCACCGCCACCGCCGTAGTTGCCACCGTTTCCGCCAGCACCTCCAGCAGGCCAGCCCTGCCCTTCGCCTCCCGTTCCCCCGCTTGCCACACCGCTAGTTCCATTGTTGCCGGCAGCTCCGGCGCGGCCATTACCGCCGCCGCTACCGGCAGTACCGCCAGTTCCTCGACCGCCGATATTGCCACTCAGAGAAAGTACGCCATCAACCGTTACTGCCCCCGTTGTATTTATAGTTACACCCCCCGTACCGGTAACCGTGGTTGTTGCCCCAGCCGCAATAGTGAAAGTCGTATAGTTATGCGTCCCGGAAGCAATTGAACATGTTCCAGAAGGACAATTATAAGCGCCTTCCGCACCGGTTCCGCCGTTGACAGTCGCCGCCAATTGAACGCTAGAACTTGTTCCAGACAGGCCATTGAGCATAGTTGAGGACGTAGCGCCGTAACCCCAGCCGCCCTGCTGATTCAAAGAGGTGATGTTGGATGTATTGTCAGTGGTGGTTGCATTCAAAACATAGCTCGCTCTTAAATACTCGCCTGACGAATTGGCAATATTTAGAAGCTCTCCAGTCGACAATACACGGTTAAAAATCATGAAGTCATCTACTCCACCCCAGGGTTGATTACCAGCGGAATCATTGCCAATATATTTTATGTCTGCCGTACTTTTACCAGCGGCCGTACCGACCAGGAATCCATCAATGTAAAATTGAGTGCTGGCGCCACTACCAACTGCCGCCAGATGATGCCACCCACTTAAAGGCGTTACATCAAAAGAGGCGTCCCTAAACACCCCGCCAATCATAGTGCCAAGATGTCCATTGCTTTTCTGCACCAAAACCTGGTAATCGGATGGCGATGAGGTGCTTTGACTCAATACATTATAAGAACCTAAGCCAGTCGAAGTAAGGGGAAAATTTACAAAACTGGCCATGGTCCAATTGGCGCCGGTAGTTACTGGATTTGCATATGAGCCATATTGCCCAGACACAGAGTTTAAGGCCTGCGAATACTTTGCACTAGACGTATAGGCCGACGGTTGATCCATAATACTTACGCAATCCAGATTATTGGCCGTATTTACACCAGTCCAGCCGCCACTGGCTCCAAAGATAAAAGATATGGTGCTTGTGCCCGCTGGAACAGCAGTTGTAGGAGTGCCATTTACTTGAACCGACAACGTTGAATACGGACCGGGAGCGGTCAAAGCGTAGGTTAGAACCCCTGGGTTGGTTAAATTTACAGTCTGCTGAATCGTTATAGTAGTTCCTGCAGCACTTATCATGACAGTCAAGCCCTTTATACCGCATTGATGTGTGGTGTCAACGGCTGTAAAGTTGCTGCCTTTATTTATTGTCCAACCGTTAGTATTAACCTCAAAACCTCCGTTCGTCACCCGTTCGACTGAGGCTGCATTATTGGTAATAGCAAGGTTGTTATTATTACCGCTAAAATCGGCGCCGTCATTATTAAAATGATGCCCACCAATCAACCCTGTACCCGAATAATCAAGTTTGACAGAAGCGCCAGTGCCAGCGCCCAGTATCACCGTTGAAGAAGTAGAGCGGCCGATTAGATTAAAGCCGTCATTAGTATTTTCGTCCGTGTTCTGAAAAATTGAATTTAAAACAGAATTCAAAGAGATTCCTCCACCGGCTAAAAAGCGGATAGAGGAGGATGCCGAAAAATATTTTGACCATCCCAGCGATTCAGCTGACGTAGTAGCAGAATCTTGGCCGCCCAACCAGCTAGATTGCGCGAAACTTTTTGTTGCTGCCCAAGTCGGCAACTTTCCACCAAAAAGAAGGTTTGTAACCAACGAAGTTGTTACCGACACGATTACGATTGCGGTTACGCCAGCTGCCGAGAATAGCCTAACTCTACCCCGAACCTTCTTGTAGGACGCATAGGAAAATGGACAACTTCTGAGTTCCCTCTGACGAAAAAAAAGATTAAATGAATCTCCGGGGTCGTCCAAAAGTACGATAAAAAATTTAAACAGGTCGGTCACCACCTGCCAGAATACCAAGTAGACATTCAAGCTGATAATGCCGAAATAAAAAATGCTCGAAGCATAGGGCTGATTCAGCCGCTGCTCGAGCTTTTGGGCTAACTTAAATTCGATTCCCTGGACTTTGCTTTGGAGCCAGTAAAATATTCTGATCATGTATGATAAAATACTCGGTTGGAGTTAATTTATTATAACATATTTTTAGTATACAAAAAACTTTTAAACGCCGTATATTTCTTGCCATCAGCCGAATAATATCTTACTATTATCGGGCAAACGATCTTTATTCAAAAAACAACGAGGAGGTGGAGCATGACCGAAACGACTGAAAGTCCGGCCTTGAACATCAAAAACTGCCAGGCCTCTTTTCCCCTGATCCAAGGAGGGATGGGCGTCGGAGTGTCTCTGGCACCCTTGGCAGCGGCTGTAGCTAACGAAGGCGGCATCGGCATCATTTCAAGTGCCTGCCTTGACCGGCTCGTCTCCCGAAGGACCGGCCAAAAACTGGACTCATACCAAGCCATGATCGAAGAAGTCGCCTTGGCTCGCCGGCTATGCACCGGCGGACTGATCGGAGTCAACATCATGTTCGCTCTTCAGCGCGATTTCGAAGCCAGTGTCCGCGGCGCCATCGACGTCGGGGCTGACCTGATCATCTGCGGTGCCGGCCTGCCGCTCAACCTGCCGGCCATCAAGAACCCGGGACGCACTGCTCTGGTCCCGATTGTCTCGTCCGCCAGAGCTTTGGAACTAATCTGCAAGAAATGGGAGAAGCTCGGCTACCGTCCTGACGCTGCCGTACTCGAAGGCCCCTTGGCTGGCGGGCATCTCGGCTTCAAGATCGAAACAGTCGATGATCCGAACAACCGCCTCGAAGTCCTGCTGCCCCAAGTCCTGGAAACTGCCCACCAATTCGGCGACTTCCCGATTATCGCGGCCGGTGGCATCTTCGACCGATCCGACATAATGAGCTGCCTCGACCAAGGTGCTGCCGGGGTTCAAATGGGCACCCGCTTCCTGGTCGCCGTCGAGTCAAGCGCCACGCTTGACTACAAGCTGGCAGCCATCAAGGCGACAACAGAAGACCTGGTGGTCGCTACCGATCCGGGATCGCCCTGCGGTCTGCCTTTCCGGCTGATCTCATCATCAACGATGTACCAGCAAGCCTTATCGGGCCGATGCCAACCGCTTTGCGATAAGGGCTATGTCCTGCAGCGCGACAAAGACGGGCATTTCACCCAATGCCCGGCCAAAATCGACGCCAACAGGCACTTCTGCATCTGCAATGGCCTCTTGAACAGCGCTGGTTACCAGGATGATCCGCGAGGCTCCCTCTACACCGTCGGCACCAACGCTTACCGGCTCGAAAAGATCGAACCGGTGCACATTATCATGAACCAACTCAAAGGGCTCGCCTAAGCGAGCCCTTTTTTCATATCTTCAGTATCTATAATTATTTGCCCATCTTGGCCAAGCGCTTGGCCTCATTCTCATCCAGAACCATCTTGCGGATGCGGATGTTCAAAGGCGTCACCTCGACCAATTCATCGTCGCCGATGTACTCCAGAGCGTCTTCCAGCCCCATTTCCTTCGGGGCGTTGAAATGTTCAGCCACGCCGTCACCTTTGGAACGCATATTGGAAAGCTCCTTGGCTTTGCAAACGTTGACGCGCAAGTCGCCGCCGCGGGAGTGCTGACCGATGACCTGGCCCTTGTAGACCGTGACTGCCGGACTGATAAACAAAGTACCGCGATCCTGGACATTGGTCAGGCCATAAAGGTTCGAAGCGCCGCTTTCGAAGGCGACCAGTGAACCTTGCTCGCGCTCGCGCCAGTTGCCTGGGTCGGGAGCGAATTGCTCGAACATGCTATTCATAATGCCGAATCCGCGAGTATCAACGATGAACTCACTGCGATAGCCGAACAAGCCGCGTGTCGGAATGACGAATTCCAGGAAGGTGATACCGTTTTCCAGGCGCATTTCCTGCAATTGGCCGTTACGGCTACCCAATTTCTGGATGACCGCGCCCGATGAGACTTCCGGGACTTCGATGAAAACACGTTCGAAAGGCACCAGATTCTTTCCATCTACCACTTTGACGATGACCTGCGGGCGGGCAACCTGGATTTCATAACCTTCACGGCGCAAGCGCTCGATCAGGATGGCCAAGTGCAGTTCGCCGCGGCCGGAGACGAGCCAGCTTGTGCCCTCACCTGGTTCTATGCGCAGGGCCATGTCGGTCTCGAGCTCTTTCATCAAGCGTTCATTGATCTGGCGCGAAGTAGTGAACTTGCCTTCCTTGCCGGCAAAAGGTGAGTCATTGATCATGAAGCTCATCTTGACGGTCGGCTCTTCCAATTTCAAAACAGGCAAAGCTTCCGGGGTGAGTGGGTCAGCCACAGTTTCGCCGATCGTGGCGTCAGTGATACCGGCTAAGGCGACGATATCGCCCGCCTGGGCCTCTTTGACTTCCATCTTGCCCAAGCCTTCGAATGACATCAAGGAAGTTATGCGGCATTTTTTGGATTGGCCTTCGCGATTGATGTGGACCACTTCCTGTGCTGCGGCTATCTTGCCGCGATAAATACGGCCGATAGCGATGCGTCCTTTATAATTGTCGGCACCGATGGTGGTAATCAGCATCTGCAAAGGCGCTTCGGTATCGACTTTCGGTGCTGGCACATATTTCAGTATAGCTTCAAAAATCGGGCTGATGTCCGTCATTTTGGCAAGATCCGGTTCATTGCCAGCCAACCCTTGCTTAGCCGAAGCGTAGACGACCGGAAAGTCAGCCAAGTCGTCGTCAGCCCCCAGCTCGATAAAGAGGTCGAAAGTCGCATTCAAGACATAGTCCGGACGAGCGTCAGGCTTGTCGATCTTGTTGATGACCACGATGACACGATGCTTCATCTCCAACGCCTTACGCAAGACGAAACGGGTCTGAGGCATCGGCCCCTCTTTGGCATCGACTAACAGCAGCACGCCATCAGCCATTGACAGGACGCGCTCCACTTCGCCGCCGAAATCGGCATGGCCCGGAGTATCGATGATATTAACTTTAGTCCCCTGCCAATTGACCGAAGCGTTTTTTGAAAAAATAGTGATGCCACGCTCTTTCTCCAGCTCATTGGAATCCATGATCAGGTCCGAATTACCGCCGTCCTTACCGAGTTCGGTCTTGGATTGGCGTAGCAAAGCATCCACAAGCGTAGTTTTGCCGTGGTCAACGTGAGCGATTATCGCGACATTGCGTAAATTGAGATTTTCCATATTATATTTCCGAACAAAAAAACTGCCGTTAGAGACGGTCAGTATTGATTTATAGCTAAAAAACTATACCGCAATTTTTAATTTTTGTCAAATAGGCCGAGCGACCGTCAAAATTTAATAATGATAGGTCTTGCCGATGGCAATTGTGACTGCACGGTAGAGCTGCTCCGCCAAGACTACCCTCACCAGTTCGTGGGGCAAAGTCAGGCGCGACAAGGCCAGATGATTCTTGTGCTCAGTCAGTATTTCCGGTGCAAAACCGAGACTGCCGCCGATTACCAGGACCAGCTCTTGGTCCATTTTTTGCCAATACTCCGATAACTCGCTAGAAGTATATTCCTTGCCCCGCTCATCTAGAAGCATTACCGCTGTCTGCTTGCGGCCTGACAGATATTCCCGCAAGCGTTCGGCTTCTACCCTTTTCGTTTTCTGGTGGTTGTCTTCTGCAAAGCTTTCGGCCTTGAGTTCGACGACTTCAACCTTGGCATAGGGCTTAAGCCGTTTCAGGTATTCCGAAACGGCAGCCACGTAATGAGCCTCTTTTACCTTGCCGAAAGCGACTATTGTTACAGGTGACAGCATCTAGTCTAATGAGGGGTTGATTTCCAAAAAGCTGGCGGTCGTTCTTAATGGCTCCGGATCCTCGAACTCATCAGCCGCAGTAGATTTGACCGCTGCGGTTTCTTCTTGCCTAGCCACGTCGCTCTTCTTGAATTTGACCGACAAGATCGGCTCGTAAGACTGATTCTTGGTGTCGACTATCTCCTCGATCTGCTCGCCGTTCATCAATTTGGTCAGGGCGATATCCGAAAGCATGGTGGTCTGCTCTTCCAGTTCGGTTTTGAGTTCATCTAATTTGTTCAGCTCGCTGGCATACTCCAGCTTGATGGCGTCCTCGATCTGCTTCTTTTTCAGCTTCAAGGCCTCGAGCTGATCCTTGGCTTGCTGGAATTCCTGCGAATTTGCCAGGGCGTCTCTATATGAGGACCTGATATCTTTCTGCTGTTTTTTGACCACCTGGATCTGATTGAAAACTTCCTGCAAGCTTTTCATATTTTTTATCGCTTTTTAATAATAAAATACAGGCTCTCGGCCTTTCACACAGTCTAGCACATTTTTTCGTTGATAATCAATGAGACATGGTAGCGGTTTCGTGTTATAATAATGGCAACTAAACAAACATCATGAAAAAAACCATCATCATCAGCCTGCTCTCCTTGGTTCTGGCCACCGGATGCGGCAGCGCTGCCAGCAAAACGACGCCGGGCAAACCTGCCGGGCAAAACCAGTCGCCGACCACCAGGACTATCGATATCACGAACTTCGCCTTCCAGCCCGCAACGATCACGATTAACGCCGGCGACACGATCGTTTGGACCAACCGCGACTCAGTTTCCCACAACATTAAAGGCCAAGGACTATCTTCACCCACGATGCCAGCCAACGGTATACACAAACAGCTCTTCAGCAAATCCGGCAGCTACGACTACGCCTGCGGCTTGCATCCCGATATGAAAGGAAAAGTGATCGTCCAATAAAAAAAGCCCGCCTCCCGGCGGGTTTTTTAATCGTCCAATAGCAGATGCCCGACAGCGGCAAAGACTAACAAGACGATGCCGCTGTAGACTTGGGCGTGCCAAAGATAGCCGCGGCTCTTAAGATCTGCCGGCACGTACTTGATCTTTAGTACCAGCCCCCAAAAGCCCTGCCATGCCATAAGCACGAGTACCGCTTGCAGGACAAGATTGTCCCGCCAACTGCCAGTCAGATAACAATGCCCGAAAATAGAAGCCACGGCCAAGGCACCTAGCCAGCCGTGGCTTTTGTTGAGATAATAAAGCGCCCTGCCCAACAGAGTTTTCAAGGGCAGCGGGTTAGTGTTAAGCGGCTGCAGCCGCTGCCAAAAGCCGCCGTTGGCGAGCAAAAGTTTCAATAGCGTGCGGGCATAAATCAATATGATCAGTATCAAGCCGACAACGCCGAGGCTTTCGCCGGCATCGCCGCCGAAAAATCCGCGCTGATAGCCCGTTGTTGGACGCGTCAGCTGCCACGCCCCTAGTGCCAATGCTAGAAATACAGAAAAAATGAACCAACTAATGAGCTTGCTTTTTCGGATAACCATATCTTATTTTTTACGCCACAAGGCCAACCAGAAGTTGCGCTTGTAACTGCGGTTATTCATGCGAGTATAGCTGCTCTTCTTATCGAGATGAAGCAGTTCGAAATGACGGGTGTAAAGAGCGAGCAGGTCTTCGCGGCTGAAGACCCTCTCAGTCAACCCCAGTTCGGCCATAACATAAGTGTCTGGCTCGGGCCCGGGCTGTTTTACCAGAAGCTCCTTGGCGTTTTTGTCTCCCTCTTTGCATAACGTCTTCAGAACCAGGAACGCCCCCGGCTTAAGCACTCTTGCCAGCTCAGCGAAATAGGCTTCCCTTTCAGCTGACAGAAGAGAGTTAGATGAGGTAATATCGATTGCCAGGTCTACCGATAAATCTTCGAGGGGCAGGCGGTCAGCCATGCTTTGCTCATGATATTCAGCCGAGACACCGAGAGCCTGCGCCCGCTCCCGGGCCAGCCTTACTGCAGTCGGGGCGATCTCGACGCCAACTACGGAATTGCCTAATTCGGCCAGGTAATTGCCATTACGGCCAGTACCGGAGCCCAAGTCCAGGACCTTTAGTCCAGTTTGTTCGAGGCCGTATTTTTTCTTGAGCACGCGCAACAGCCGCAAAACATCGTTCTGCGGCTCCTCGCCCTTGGTCACCAATTGCGGCGACCGGTATTCATTTTCCCAAACCTGTTTCTGTGCCATGTGCGTATCGCTCCAATTTATTATATTTTACCATATTGAATCTAAAGAAAAAGGCCGGCTCCAGAAGAGGAGCCGGCTTTAAAGCGTCTTTGCTCTGCCGCTTATTTGCGCGGACGGGCGATTCTGGTCAAAGCTTCCATGTACTTCTCGGCGGTCTTGGCCACGATTTCCGGAGGCAGCGGCGGTGCCGGTGCGGTTTTGCCCCAGTCGAGCGTCTCGAGGTAGTCCCTCAGGAACTGTTTGTCGAAAGAAGGCTGCGGTCCCCCAGGCTTGTACTGGTCCTTGGGCCAGAAACGGCTGGAGTCGGGGGTCATGCACTCATCGATGATGATCAGCTGGCCGTCGTAAATGCCGAACTCGAACTTGGTGTCAGCGATGATAATGCCCCTGGTGTTGGCGATGTCGCGAGCTCGGGAATAGATGTTGAGGCTGGCGCGGCGGACGTCGCAGGCGATGTCGTACCCGACCAGATCAACCATGCGGTCGAACGAGATGTTCTCGTCGTGGGTGCCGAGCTCGGCTTTGGTCGAAGGGGTGAAGATCGGCTCGTCGAGGCGGTCGGATTCGACCAGGCCGGTCGGCAGTTTGATGCCGCAGATGGACCCGGTCGCCTTGTAATCCTTCCAGCCGGAGCCGGAAATGTAGCCGCGTACGATGCACTCGGCCGCTAAAGGCTGAGCTTTCTTCACCAGCATGGAACGGCCGGCCAGGAGATGGGCGTACTTGTGGCACTCCTCAGGGAAATCGTCCGTGCAGATGGAGATCATGTGGTTCGGGATAATCTCTTCCATCTGATCGAACCAGAAGGCGGACAGCTGGTTCAGGACGTAGCCTTTGGACGGCACCGGTTCGCCCATGATGACGTCGAAGGCCGAAATCCGGTCAGTCGTGACGATCAGCAATGTCTCGCCCAGGTCGTAGATATCGCGGACTTTGCCGCGGCCAGCCAGCTTCAGATCGGGAAAATCGGTTTGCAGTAATGGCAGTCTGTTCATGTACTCCTCCTTTGGTGGGTGCTGCGGTTAGTTGGCCAGGATTACGGCTTGTTTTTGGACGGAAGCGGAATGAGGCCGTTCTCGTCGAGTACGGCTTCCTGGATGAGCTTCTTGGCGGTACTGTCGACATAGGCCGCGTAATTCATCATCGGCTGCGGCTTGTTCTCGATCAGCCTGAAAATGGCGTTGAGCTGCACGGCGGCCAAGGTCGCGTTCTCGATGCTGTGGCTCACGCTCGACCGGTTGAGGCCGCAGGTTAACACGACCGTGCCCTTGGGCAGGTCCTCGATGGCGCTTCTGGCTGCTTCGTCGAGCGGGACGGCGATGATGACATGGCCGAGCTTTCCGCCGTTGCGCAAGAGCGAGCTCATAATGCCCGGTGCGGCGAATGACATGCCGCCGATCATCAAGATTACCCGTTCTTCGATAGTCTTGGCCAGCTCCTCGAACTCGCCGCCGATGTTGCGGTGGCAAGAAGCGATCGTAACCTTATAGGTCACGCCGATCTTCCTTAGTATGGCCAGTACCTTATTGGCCTGTTCCGCATCCGATTCGCTGCCCATCATTACCCTGATGTCGATTTCGTTCATACCTCCTCCTCTCATTGTTCCTGGATTTGACTTCCTTTTTTTCTAATGCCTGACTTCGCTTGTTTAAAGACCAAAAAAAATAACAAACCTCGTTTCCAAGGATGCTAAGCTAATATAACGGAAAAACCGGCAAAATACAAGCTTTTTTCCGCCACCCACTTGTCAAGCTTTCCAGCATCTGCTAGTATACCCCCATAGGGTATATAAACAACAAACTATGAAGCAGATTATTCCGGCCGAAGATCCGTCGGTCAAAAAACTTTTGAACCGCCTAGCGCGCCTCGAGGGACAGATCAAGGGTGTCAGGCGGATGATCGAATCAGGCGACAGCTGCAGCGGCATCATTACCCAGTTGTCGGCAGTGAAGCAGGCGGCCGCCGGATTGGCCATGGAGCTTCTGGAAAATGAGGTTCTCTGCCGCCTGGATCGCGGTGAACCGATAGATAAGAAGCACCTCGAAGCCATCATAAAGATGAAATGATCAAATTAATGAATTTTTAATCTACTGCTAGTATCTTAAAGAAATAACAAATAATCGAGATTATGAGCAAGACAATCAATCTGACCGACAAAACCTTTGAAAATGAAGTCATCAAATCCGACCTGCCTGTGCTGGTCGATTTCTGGGCTCCTTGGTGCGGGCCCTGCCGCATGATGGCCCCGATACTGGACGACCTTTCGACGGAGCTTGATGGCAAAATCAAGATCACCAAGCTTGATGTCGAAAACATGGATCACGCCGAACTCGCTGGCAAATACAACATCCAAAGCATTCCCAATATGAAACTCTTCAAGAACGGGCAGGTCGTCAAGGAATTCGTCGGCTACCGCGACCAAGAGACCTTTGCCAAGGAATTGGCCGAAGCCATCGCTTAACCCCTAACTTATCCAAATATGCAAAATTACAACCCTTTAGCCTCTGCTCTCGAGCAGCTAGGTCAGGTTAATCATTTCCTAAAAATTAATCCGAATATCTTCGCCCAACTCCAGGCACCGGAGCGATTTATCGAAGTCTCGATTCCGGTCAGAATGGATGACGGAACCACTCGCGTCTTTACCGGCTTCCGTTCGCAATGGAACAGCGCGAGAGGCGCTTACAAGGGCGGCATCCGTTTTCACCCGGGCGTCAACGAGAACGAGGTCAAGGCGCTTTCAGCCTGGATGACCTGGAAAACAGCCGTCTTAAACTTGCCCCTCGGCGGTGGCAAAGGCGGAATCATCGTCAACCCCAGAGAGCTTTCTTCGGGCGAGTTGGAGCGGTTGTCACGCGGTTACATTCGTGCCCTACACCGCAATATCGGTCCCGACCTCGACGTTCCGGCCCCCGACGTCAATACCAATGCCCAAATCATGGCCTGGATGCTTGATGAATACGAAACCATTATAGGCGCTCACCGCCCCGGTACTATTACTGGCAAGCCTTTATCGATCGGCGGTTCCAAGGTGCGCGACTACGCCACGGCCCAAGGTGCGTTTTACGTCCTTGAAGCTGCGGCGCACAAGCTCGGACTGAAGAAGCACGCTACCATCGCCATCCAAGGCTTCGGCAATGCCGGCAGCCACATGGCCCAGCTCTTACAGGAGGCTGGCTATAAAATACTGACCGTCAGCGATTCCAAGTGCTCCATCCATAACGCGATGGGCCTGGATGTCGAAGCGGTGCGCCGGCACAAAGAAAGTTCCGGCTCAGTCGCCGACTGCATCGGAACTGAGAACGACGATCCTGATAACGTCATAACATATGATGTCGACATCCTGATTCCCGCAGCTCTGGAAAATGCCATTACTGCAAAAAATGCTGACCAAGTCAAAGCTAAATTGATAATCGAGATGGCCAATGGCCCAACTTCGCCTGAGGCCGAAAAAATACTCAACGAAAAAGGCGTCGTAATCGTCCCCGACATCCTGGCGAATGCTGGCGGCGTGACCGTCAGCTATTTGGAGCAAGTACAGAATGCTTACGGCTACTATTGGGAGGAGTCAGAGGTCCTGGAGAAACTCAGCAAGATGATGCACGAAGCCTTCGAATCAGTTTGGGCTGAAAAGGAAAAATACGGCACGACTTTTCGTCTCGGTGCCTATGCCCTAGCCGTTGAAAGAGTGGCCCAAGCTATGGCCGATCGCGGCAAAAGCTAAACTTTTAAAACAAGAATAAAAAGCGCCCCGAGAATCGGGTCTCTTTTTATTGATAAAATTTTTATTATTTATTGGCTTACATTAAACAAACTCATGGGTTAGGTCTTGACAAAATCTCAAAAAAATGTATAATTAAGTGTCTATTAAATAACTACACCTATGGCACGACTAATCTTCGGCTATTTCATCATCCTGATCGGTTTTGCCGGATTGATCCTGCCGATCATCCCCGGCATCATCCTTCTGGTCGTCGGCCTCAATCTGGTAACAGACGAAGGCGGCAAAAAGATCGTCCAGGAACTGAAAGAATACAAGCCCTTCAGCTGGCTCCTGGCAAAAATAGAAGCTTAAAAAATCTCGGACAAAAGGCCGAGATTTTTTAATGGGCGCCTCATCAGTTCTTCAAATATTCTTCAAGTGATGATGAGGACAGCATCATTATCTCTTCAACAGGAATAGCATCTTCTTTGCGGAACTGACCGACACGAGTACGTTCCAGAGAAGACATATAAGCTTTCGTGCCCAAGGCTTCGCCGATATCTCGAGCCAGGCTACGGATATAGGTCCCTGGGCCGGTCACGACCCTGATGCTCAACTCCGGCCACTCACAACCGAGCAGCTCAATTTCCTTGATGAGCACCGTCCTGGCCCTAAGCTCCAATGCCTGGCCTTTTCTAGCCATCTTGTACGCCGTCTTGCCGCCGACCTTAATCGCGCTGTAGGCCGGCGGAACTTGCTCGATCTCTCCGACGAATTTTTGCAAAACTTCATTTATTGTTTCTACCGAAGGCGGGTCGATAATCGGTCCGTCCGACTTATCACCCTCGGCATCGTCGGTGGTACTGCCCTGTCCTATACGGACGCCCGCCACATATTCCTTCTCGCTCTCAACTATCGCTTGAAGCTGTTTTGTCGACTCGCGGCCGACCGCCACGACCAAAACTCCGCACGCAAGCGGATCAAGCGTACCGGCATGGCCGACCCTCTTTTCTCCGGTCACTCGACGAATCCGGTTGACGATATCATGCGAAGTCGGACCGACCGGCTTATAGACACCGAAAATTCTCGGCTTCGACGCTTGATTGGTAGGTGCCGCCATGATTAGAAATTGATTTCGGTGTTAGGCAATGCTCCGCGAGCTCGTTCGATTTCGGATGATGCCAAAGGGTTGCCAGTGAGGTTCAAGACACGCAGATTCTTCCAGCCAAGAAGATTCTCCGGTAATTTAGCGATCCGGTTGCCAGACAGGTCAAGCGTGCCTAATTTAGGCAGCTGCAACAGCGTCTGCGGCACTTCGCGATACAGGTTCCCTGCTAGCGAAAGACGCTCAAGGTTGGCCAGTTCGGCGATTTCATTAGGCATGGTATCGATCTGGTTCTTGCCATAATCGATAACCTTAAGGTTGCGCAGCTGGCCGATTTCGGCCGGAATGCCGGTCATCTGATTATTGCTGGCATCAAGAGATTCAAGGCCCTTCCACTTGCCCATTTCCGAGGGCAAAGCGCCAGTGAGACGGTTGCCGGAAACGTTAAACGAAGTCACGCCTGACTGATTGAAAATGGCAGTTGATAAGCTCGACATGTTTTTTCCGCTCAAATCGACAGTGCTGCCAGATGTAACGGCTGGATTATTGTCCCCTGCCGGTTTTCCGATACCGTCAGTCGATCGAGGTTGAGTGTTCACGATGTTGCAACCGGACAATAAGATGCCGAATGCTGCGAACAGTAATAAATTCTTTTTCATGTGATAATTTAGTATTAACAGGATCGATCCGATTTACTTTAGATTGACCCTGACGCTGGACACTCCCAGCTCTAGGTTCAACTCGACTTTCTTATCTGCCTTGTCAAAATCCTTAGTCGCATAAACATTGTCGCCGATCTCATCGAATCCAGGAAGATCGACGCTGGTCAGGGCTGATTTCAAAACAGCCTTTACGCCGACGTTTTTCGGCACCTCGATGTCAACCGAACTTGCGCCAGCATTGATGTCAATCTTGGCATAAGCCGGCTTGTCCCCCAAGGATAGATCGACCGACGAGGCTCCGGTGTTGATCTTGACCGACTCCGCAATCACTCGAGTCAAGTCGAGTTCGAGCGAAGCCGCCCCTCCGTCTATCGTCAGTTCGACTGGGATATCCTTAGTGATCACCGCTGATAAGTCATTTTTCCAGCCGCCCATCATCATGCCTCCCCGGCCAGAAGCCTCTACTAGCGCTTCCTGTCGGCCATCGGCGATTTTGGAACTGGTGGCGATTTCGGTGAAGTTCGATTCTAGCTTGCCTTCAATCAGCTGTTCGGTCCCGCCCTGGACGACCATCCTGCCTGCTCCGCCCCTGAGCGTGATATTGGCGCGCTTAGCCTCCGCCTCCCTGTTGATGGAATATGGCACGCTACCGATTGCCGGACGCTGCTCCTGCCAATATCCGCGGCTGCGCATCATGGTCGGCCCGAAGCTGGCCGGCCCGCTCCAGAACATCAGGCCGATCAGGACCAATACAGCCACAGTCACGATCGTACCGATGATAGCCGAGACCCAGCCAGAACCAGACATCAGGGATAACCCGATCAAAATGACTACGATCGGCCAAAAAAGAGACCAATCGATGCGGATGTCATACGGCAGCCAGCCGGCGTTCCTGGCCAAGAAGGCTAGGCCGAACATGATGACGATCAAGCCGAACAAAAGACGCCCGAAATTGAAACCATGCCTGCCATAATGATGGTGGTGCACTTCACGGATCTTTTCTTCTGCCGCTTTCGGCTGCTCGGCAGCATTATTGTTGTTAGAATTCATATTTTTACGCTTAATCCTTATGAGCGATCAAGTAAAGGCCCAAGAAAATTATCAGAAGCGGCCAGATTACGCCCCAATTGACCCAGTGGAAAACGAATGGAGCGACCCTCTCCAGAAGCATGATTACGCCGATGAAGACCACCACCCCGCCGAACACATTTCTTGAACGCCAGCGCAACGTCTGGTTTTCCTTCATTTCCTGACCCAGGGCTTTAGCCTTCTGGCCGATCTCTCCCGCCAGTTCTTTAGCTTTTGCCTCACGGCTTATCCCCTCTTCCGTGCCGTCCTCGAGCGGCATCATGATAGCTAGAATCAGATAAAGGACGATGCCGACACCGTTGGTCAGGGCCAGCAGGATAAAAAGGATGCGAATCAAGGTCGCATCAAGCTCGTAATGATTGGCCAAGCCGCCGCAAACACCGAAGATGATGCGATCTGCGCGCGAACGTTTTGGCCTGTTCGATTGCTCTGTCATACTTTTTAGTTAGCTTATTAAACCCCCTTTGGCAATGGCTTATGTAATCCGACCAAGCCGAGGAATTTCTCGAGCTCTTGGCCTTTTATCTCGCGTGATCCTCCGATTTTTATATCCCCTAACCTGATATTGACGATCCTGACCCGCTTGAGCTCATCGACGTGATAACCCAGCGCCTGGCACATCCGCCTGATCTGGTGCTTCTTGCCTTCAGTCAATATTATACTGAACTTCTTTTCCCCCTGTTTTCTCACTTGGCAAGGCCTAGTCTGATAGCCGTCATCCAGTCTCACCCCGCGAGCCAGCTGATTGAGCATTTTTTCATCAATCTTCTTGTTGACTGCGACTTCATACTCTTTTTCATGCCAGACGTCCGGACTGAGCAGCCGCTCAGTGATGCGGCCATCATTGGTTAGGATAATCAGGCCAGAAGAAGCCTTGTCCAAACGGCCCAAGGGAAAAACTTTCTCTTTGGCCTTGAAAATATCAGCGATACTCTTCTCTTTGCCCTGAGGGCTGTGGGTAATTATGCCTTTGGGCTTATGGTAGGCGAGGTAGATGAAGTTTTTATTAATCTCCACCTCGACTTCATCGGCAGAACTGATCATCTGGCCCGGTTCGGCTAGCTTGCCGTTTACCTTAATCTTGCCGGCTTTAAGCAGCCGGTCGGCTTCCTTGCGGCTGCTAATCTTTTTCAACGCCAGATATTTATTGATGATTACAGGGTAGATATCCTTTTCTTTGTTCATATTTTCAAACTAGCGGCAGCGGCACTCTCACCGGCCACGAAACCCGTGCTCCAGCACATCTGCAAATTATATCCTCCGGTCGGACCGTCAAGATCTAACACCTCGCCGGCCAAATACAGATTTTCTACCAGTGTCGACCTCATCGTCTTGGGCACTATTTCAGACAAAGACACTCCACCGACCGTGACTATGGCCTTGTCGAATCCGGCAACGCCCTGGACCTTGAAACGCAAATCCTTAAGCAAACCGATGAGCCGCAACCGCTCTTCCCTGGTGATCTGGTTGACTCTCTTTTCCGGATCAATTCCGGAGAGCCTGATTATGACCGGGATTATCTTCGGCGGCAGCAAGGTCGAGAGCCCATTCTTGAATTGCTTATTGTTATTGATCTGGAAATCGTTCTGCAAGCGATGGTCGAACCTGAACTGCTCCAGGGCGGGAAAGAAATCGATTGAAATCTCGGTGCTGCCTGGCAGCGCCTGGCTGACCGATTTGCTCAAGTCATGAATGGCCGGACCGCTCATGCCATTACCGGTAAATATCGCATCGCCGAAGCGCTTGTCGATGCGTTTCTTGCCGGCATAAGCGGATATCTCTACGTCGTGAAGGCTTAAGCCTGACAATTCAGAAACAACCGGGCCGCCCAGGATGATAGGCGATAATCCTGGCAATGGCGGGACTATCTGATGTCCGATCGAATCGAGCCATGCCCAGCCATCACCCGAGGAACCGGTTGCCGGATACGATTTGCCGCCGGTGGCGACAACATATTGGTCCGCCTCGATCGCTTGGCCGTTGGCCAGAATGACTCGGGAAATTCTCCGCCCATCAACCACGATGTCTTTGACCGGCGAACCGCCTTTGAACTCGATACCGGGATGCCTGATGTATTTCCAAAGAGCGTCAAGCACGTCCTGTGAACGGTCACTGACCGGAAACACCCTGCCGGCGCGCTCAGTCTTGAGCTTGACCCCCCGACGCTCGAAAAAATCCATCACCGATTCAGGACTGAAGCGATGCAGGGCCGAAATAAGGAACTTGCCGTTTTTGCCGTACTTGGCCGCCATACTCCTCGGCTCATCCGAGGTGTTGGTGATGTTGCAGCGGCTGCCGCCTGACGCCAGCAATTTGATGCCGGCGCGATTATTCTTTTCAATCAGAACCACGCGCGCGCCAAGTTCGCCCGCTCGTCCAGCCGCCATCAGGCCTGCTGGTCCTCCGCCAATAATCGCTACGTCATGTTTCATTTTGTCCTGACCCTGTGTAAATTAAGATTTTCTTGATAGAATAAAGGAAACTATATGATTACTCCCCTTGCCAAACTCATTACCCTGCCGGCGACTACCCTTTATGCCCTGCTTTTCCCTATTGCCGTCATTGAGGGCCCGATTATCACCGTAATCTCCGGCTTTTTTGGAGCTAACCAGATTATCAATATCTATATCGCTTACTTCATCATGGTCGCGGGCGACATCACCGGCGACTGTCTCTACTATGCCCTCGGGCGCTTCGGCGGACGGCGTTTTTTTGACCGCTGGGGCCATCTCTTGGGCATCTCTGCCAGCAAAGTTTCTTCCATGGAAAGCCACTACCGCAAGCATAGCGGCAAGACCATCCTGATTTCCAAAATAACCCACGGCATCGGTCCGGTTTTCCTGGTCGCCGCAGGAGCCAGCCGAGTTCCATTTAAACGATTCATTGCCTACAGCTCCCTAGGATCTTTCCCAATCACCCTGATTCTGTTGCTGATCGGCTACTTCTTCGGCCAGGCTTATATGAGTATCAGCCTCTACCTTGACTGGTTCGGCTATGCCGCCTCTGGCATTGCCATCCTGCTGTTCATCGGCTATCGACTAATGGTTCTTTTCGCCAAGAAATACGAAGAAAAAATCTGATATCTCAGCCGACGAACCCCTTGATTACTTGCGAAACCTCCGCAAAATTATTAAGCACCAAGATATGATCTGCCTCGGGCAGGATGACAAGCTTGGTGTCTTTTATTTTCTGGTCCATCACCAATGAATTCCTGACCGGAAAGATAGAATCCTTGCGGCCATGGATGATCAGGGTCGGCTTAATGATCTTGGGGAGGAAGTCCCCCCAGTCCGGGACATAGGTCTGGCGCGTGCAATAAAGATAGACGCGCATGGTCGTATTGCCGACATCGGCGATCATTCGCGGAATGTTCCAGTCACCCGACCCTGGATATCGTTCATAATCAATATGTTTCCCAGCGGCTGGCTTGAACGGCATCAGCCTGAACAGACTCGTGGCTAAAAGCAGCGGGCGAATAAGCTGCGAGACCAGCCTTTTTTTGACAGCAAAATCCGGGCTCAAAAAAACTATCCTGTCTACAGATTCCTGGTTCTTGCTAAGGTATTCCAATGCTATCAATGTGCCGAATGAATGGCTGATCAGCACGAAACCCTCGAGTCCGAGATGCTTGACCAAGCCTTCAAGGTCGTCAGCGAATAGCGACATGGCGTAGTCTTCGTAATTTTTCGGCTTGGCAGATTGGCCGTGGCCACGCAGATCGAAGGTTATGACATTATACTCATTCTCGAATAAGCTCTCGTACTTAAGCCAGGCCGAAGAGCTGCCCGATAGGCCGTGGACGAAAACCAGTGTCTTGCGCCCTGGCTCAAATTCGCTAGTGCGATAATATATGCCTCTGGATTCAAGATAATATTCTTTCATAGGCCCAAGGCTGAATAATAAGTCTGCTCCATCTTGTTGACGCTTTCACGGATGTCATATTCCCGGCTCATGGCCAAGCTCCTTTCACCCATAGCCTTGCGCAAATCCTTGTCAGCAAGCAGTTTGAGCGCCTGACGGGCCAGGTCCTGCGGATCGCCAGTGACGAAAAGCAAGCCATTGCCATCGACAAAGAATCGGGAAGCACTCATCTTGGCATCGGAAATGAGGATCGGCTTGGCGCAAGCCATAGCTTCTAAAACAACCATGCCTTCAAGTTCGGCCAATGAGGGCAGGACGAAGACATCACATGCGTTATAAGCCGCTAGCTTGTCCTCCTCACTGACTAGTCCCATGAACGATATTTTTTCGGCGACGCCAAGCTCCTTAGATAGCTTTTCCAGCTTCGGTCGCTGATGCCCCTCCCCTATTATCATGACATGGACATCCGGCTGCTCCTCCATGATCTGCGGCACCGCCTCGATCAAGGTACCGACGGATTTTTCAGGATACAGCCGCCCTACGAAAAGCAGCCTGGACGACGTGGCTGGCAACTTGTTGCGTTCAAGGAAGTTTCCGAACGGCTGCGGCCTGTATTCATCGGTGTCTATGCCATTGCTTATCACGGCCGAAGACTTATCCTTGCGGCAAAGATGGTGGAGCAGTTCGCGGGCTAACTCCGAAGGATAGATGACGACCTCGGCTTTGCTGTAAATCCAGGCCAGATACCTGTTCCATATTTTCGCCAGCATGGGCTGGGCGAATTTCGGAGCATCCATAAACAGATTTTCAGGCTGCGAGTGTGAATGAGCGACAATTTTTACCTTGAGCGATCTGGCAGCCTTGACCGAGACCAAGGCGCCTGACATGGGCAGAAAGACGTGCATGACGTCGATCTGCTCGCGCTTCAAGACATCCTTGATTTCCCTGATCGTGGGAAAGGCTAAACGCCAACCCCCGGACTTGGGCAAAGGTAGGCTGCGGAACCGGTAAGCCATAATCCCCTGATATGGCCCGCTGGCCGGGCTTTCAGGGGACTTGGCGCCGATAAAGACTACTTTATGACCCCTGGATTGCAATAATTTGCTGAAACGCAAAGCCGAAACCAGCACCCCGGCCTTATAATCGCCTATGGGGTCGCAAACTATAGCGATGTTAAGTTTTTTTCTATCTGTCATTATTTAACAATAATCGCTAATATTAAAATAATATCCCTATTAATATTGTACTCCTACGCCGGGATAAAATCAAACCCTGACAATTCATAAAAGCACCTTTCCAGGATTATGGAAAGGTGCTATTTTCATATCTTGTTCGATGCTTATTTCAAGATTTCCTCTACGTCCTTTATCTCTTTCAGGATTTTCATCTCGGTCGTGTCAATCGATTCCCTCAGTGCCTGCTTCATCTTGGCGCCCTCTTTCCTGACTTCGGTGATGCGCTTGAACTGGTCGATCCGTGAAACTTCATCGTCTACCATCTGCTTCAGTCCGCACATGTTCTGATGCAGCACATCCTCGACTTCAACCGTCTCCTTCTTCAGTTTTTTTCGCAGCTTGCCGCTCAACAGCATGACCAAAGCGACGATCAGGATGATCATGAACAGAAGGCTGGTAATGACCGTGAAGTAATTGATGACGAATGATCCAAATGTGGCGAAAACCGGCGGCGTCACCAGAAAGCTGACCTTCTGGGTGGGCACGCTCTTTAAGCCATTGATGTTTTCACCCTCAGCCCAAGCGAAATAGCGTCCGTTACTCAGACCGGAATCATTCAGATAAAACCAATTGCCGTTCTTATCGCCATGGACGACCTTGGCCGCAATCCTGCCCGCGCTGTCCTGGATGTAAATATTGACCAGACTATTCGCCAGCGCCGTACCGTTGATGAAAAACTGATCCGATGGCTTGATTTCTCTGGCATAATTCTTGATGACCGGAGTCTCGATCGGCTGGATGGTGAATTCGACGGTTTCAACCGTCTCGTTGCCGGCTTTGTCTATCACCTTGATCAGTGCCGTATGATCGCCGTAACCGAGCTGTGACAGTTCGATGTTCAGATTTTCCTGCGATTCATCCTCGGTCAAGCTATATTTATTCTCTTCCAAGCTGTTAACGTAGATTTCGTACGACTGGACGCCGGAGATATCGTCTTTGGTCTTGAAATACAGTTTCGGCCAATTGCCGGCGTCAGTCTGCTCTACCCTGATCGTGAACGGCTTAGGGCGCACATTATCAAGCATTACGCGGTAATGATCGACAGTCCCCCATTTCTTGCCGTCATATAGTTTGAGATGCAAATACCAGATGCCGTTTTCGACATTATCATAAGCTTTCGAAGAAACCAGCCCTGATGATTCTGATTTTGGATCGAAGTTCAGCTCCTTATTGAAATCATAACTGACTCCGGTCACGCCTGCGGGCATTTCCCAAGCAAACTCGACATTATTCTTAGCATACCAGGTATTCTGGTCCGGATGGGTTGCCGAGGTTATGTTCGGCTTGTTGTACTCGTCAGTTATGACTGCCGTTTTCTGGTCTTGGACTACCAATGGTTTGCCGGTGCCAGCTGTCTCCTTCGTGGCGGAATCCGGCACGACGCCATCCTTGGCTGAAATATTAAAAGTGGCGCTGCCCATGGTCTCGAGCACATTGGAACCCTTGCCGTCATTGGCCAGGATGGCGCCCGAGGAAAATCTGACTTGAGTCGATCCGACCGCTTTGGCTTTGAAAGTCACCGAAATGATCTTACCAGACTGCCCCGAGAAACCTGGCGGAGTCAATCCGCCACCGAAACTGACAGAGCCGGCCCCGTTGGAATAGCTAGGCTCAGCCGGCCACATGGAAAAAATAGACCCGCTCTTAGAGATGCCGGAAACTTCCAGAAAATTCCTATCGAAATTCAGGACGCCCTCGGCTGCGTTTATGGTGTTGCCACCGGTATAGGCCTTAACCGTGACCGTAATCTTGTCACCGACGACGTAAGTGCCGTTGGCCGGAGCGATATATAGCGATCCGCCGGCTGCAAGTGCAGGCGAAACGAGGCCAAAGCTGGACAGCGCGAAAACCAGCAGCGCTGACAAGGCCAGAAACCTATTTTTTTTATGAGTATTCATCTCCTTGACTTGTTATCTTTACTTGATGCGGTTGCGAGACCTGGCTTTCCGAAAAATGAGCCAGGCCGCAAGCGCCACTATGATAAATAATACCACAAAAGGCGCGAACCTCATAGATGATTTGGGCGCCGGTTTTGATTCCTTGATGAAATATTCTTCAATCCGCTCGTTGCCGGCCTTGTCTATGGCCTTCACCTTGATGTTGCTTGACAAGGACTGGTCCTCCAATATGTAGGGGATGCTGGCGAGCTTCCATTCAGGGTCAGCCTTCTTGCTTTCAAACCAGCCGAACCAGGAAGATCGGTCGGCGCTATCATCAAATCTCGCCTCTAGGACTTCGTAATGGTCTACTCCGGACTGCTTGTCCGTAGTGTTGAATATCAGATAATTTTTCCCATTATACATCGACTGGCTGCGCTGAATTTCTATAACGAAAGGTTCGGGCGGGATGACATCGTCATTCTTCAAGGTGTCCCACTCCTTCCTCGACTCCGCCTGCTTTTCAGTGACAGTGAATTCGGCCTCCTTCAAAACAACCTTGGCCTCGGTGCCCAGACCGTCATTCAGAAGCACCTGGGTGCTGTCAACGAAAAAAACCTTAGCCGTCGGCTTGGGCACGGCGTCCGCCTTGAAGTTATTGACCTTAAAGATGATTTTGCCGATGATATTGCTCTCGCCCGGATCACCCGGAATCTTACCGCAGTAACCACCAGGAATGCCGCCGGTGAACTTGACTATCTTTTCATGATTGATATTCGGCATGTCGCCAGTCTTGGGCAGGTCGATCCATAAGGAGAGGATCGATTCGCCACCGCTGAAATCGACCATTTCAAGATAATCCTTATCGAAACCGATAACACCCTGGACGGTATTGATGCACTCGTCACCGCTATCTATATCGATTTTGACGTCGACAGCGAAAACATCGCCATAGCCATAAGTTCCGCTAGAAGGCGTGAAATACAAGGTAGCAGCACGAGCAGCAAATGACGGCACGACCAGCAAAAAGGCAAAGATGAGAGTTTTTATCACATTATTCATTGAGAGTTGTAAATTGATAATTGTAAATTGTGTTACCCTGTCCAATTATATAGCATGATACTGAAATCGATAAGGTCGACCTTCTTGTTGCGGTTCTGGTCGGCACAAGTATTATCAGTGCCCCAATAGTAAAGCAAAATCGAGAAGTCGACCAAATTAGTCTTCTTGTCCTTGTTCAGGTCAGCCTTGGGGCAAGGCTGGGCGAAGCCGCCCTTGCCGACATAGAAGCTTACCGCTTTGGAAAAACCGCTCTTGATAATATTGTTAGTCCCTTTCTGCTCGAATGATGCCTTGACGATGTGATAAGCCTCGGACTCCAGCGGTGCCGTATTGAAATTGAGCGTCCATTCGCCTTTGTTCGAACTCTGAGTCTGTTTGACCACCTCAGTTGCTGAATGGAATACGACCGAGACATCGCTCGTCGGAACGGTCTGACCGAACACCCTCAGCTCCTCCCCTTGTCCGACTGTCGGCTTGTCGATATCGATGCTTGGCGAGAGATAGGCTCCGGAAACGGTAGTGACCGCGCCGGAAGCGACGCGGAAAGTCAGGGTTTGCAGGGCCGACTTCAGTCCCTTGCTGTCTTCTGCCCAAAGCCCCAAACCGATTACGCCAGGAGTTATGGTTTCGCTTTCGAAATAGAAATCCGCTTTAGGATCGGCCCGAACGATACCGATAGTCTTGCCGTCAATCAGAATGTTGACGTCGGATCCAGGATAGGCTTTGCCGTTGACTACGACCTTGGTCGCTTTGGGTGCGACTTCGGAGCCAGGAATGAAGCCGGCTGGAAATCCGCCGCCGCCAGTGCCTCCGCCGCCGCCCGAACCGCCGCCCTGGGAACCAGCGTTGCCCGGTTCGGTCAAACCGACGCTGGCACACCCGGTAATGACCAGATTGCAGTTGGAAGCGCAAGACAGGCTGCCGGTGTTATAACCGAACATCTGGCAGGTGCTCGAACCGACATCGGTGCCATCGCACTGCTCGAAGCCTTCTTTGATCCCGTTGCCGCAAGTGCTGCAGAATGGCGTCAGGATCGTCGAACAATCGCCGGGCGTAATAGTGTTGGAACAGGTCAGTTCGCCGTCATCGAAACCGAAGTTGCCGCAAGTCAAACCGCCGAAATCATTAGTA
This sequence comes from Candidatus Falkowbacteria bacterium, assembly GCA_013336275.1. NCBI lineage: Bacteria > Candidatus Falkowiibacteriota > Candidatus Falkowiibacteriota bacterium. The sequence goes on along the minus strand of JAAXUA010000002.1, from coordinate 225,406 downwards.
TCGCAAGTCTCACCGCCATCCTTCAAGCCATCACCGCAAACCAAGAGGACGGTTACCGAGGTGGTAGCCGTGCTGGCGTTGGCGATTTTATGGTATGGCAATAATCCGATGGCTAAAATCAAGAATAATATGGATAACGGGCGAAAACGCATAATGCAAAAAGCTAGATGAGGAACGGCCGGCCAGCAGGCACGCGCCGACTATATATAAGAGAGGTGCTGCTGCGTGACGCAACCGCTTGATTTTCTTAGTCGCGACGATCGCGGTCATTATGCTGGGAAACCTTGGTGCCAACCCAGCGCCAGAAACCGGTCTTCATGCTGTTGGTCGATTTGGATACCGCTCTGGCGACCGGGCGGATCGGAGCGAAGAACTGGGCGAGCAGCAGAGCCAGACCTTTGCCGGTCAAACGCCAAACCTTGATCTTGATCAGGAAAGACAAAACGATGATGGCGATTACGATATAGCCGGCGAGGAGCAGCCAAGGCAACAAACCGAGGCTTAATCCGCCATTAGGCAATTCACCCGGCTTAGCTATGGTAAAGGCGATTTCATAGGCATTAACTATATCGTTGCCCTTATAGACTTTGACCTTGCCCCAATACTGGCCGACGCCTAGCTTGGTCGGGAAATGGGCGGAAACTTCCTTGGTTGAGAATGAAGGTATCTTATCAATCGACTTGTCCATCAGATTCTCCAAAGTCTTGGTCTTGGAGATGTCGAGAATCTCCAAAGCGACCTTTGATGGTGCGGTTTCGACGTTGCCGATATTCTCGATATTCAAGACGACTGTGGCGCGATGAAGGAAGGTACTGAAGATCTTCCAATTCCACGGCCACTCAAGCATCTCAAAATCAGGGATGGCGGCTGTCTTGACCACGAAGTCGCTATTGGCGACGTTGGTAAGAGTCAGATCGATATCTACGCGGGCACCGAGGGCGATGGCAACGCCGGCCGTAGCAGCATTGGCCGATGCGACCTTGATATTTATGCTGCCTTTGTAGTTGCCTAATTCGGCGCTCTTGGGCACGTTAACCGTTACGATCATCGGCACCTGCACCTCGCCCTTGGGCAAGACGAATTCCTCGCCCTTATCGATAGTAATCCAAGGGGCGATTTCCGGCGCGTTGACCTTGATAGTTGCCTTCAGGTCCTCGTCAGCCGACGAACGCAGCAAAGTGATCTGCTGCTCGAACCTCGAACCAGGCACTAGCTGCTGATTCTTAAGATATGGCGGTGAGATACCGAAACCGGCAGACGCGCTCTTAGCGTACCCCAAAAGGCACAGCGCAACCGTGAAAAAACCGAAAAGATTAGTTATTGCTCCCCTTTTCATTATTATAATTGCCTAACGGTGATTAGATTTCATAAACATATATCAGATGAGGGCGTTTACCCTCCTTCTTTTTCGAAGAAAAAATCTTGCGCTTGGACAGGAAATCCAAGCGGCCTTGCTGCTGGGAAATCTCTAAAACTTTTTTTTCTGGCAAGTTAGGAATCGGAAAACCGACACTGATGATCAAGGTACCCGGCTTGCACTCGAACTTGAATTTCTTCGGCAGCTCTCTCAAATATTCTATGCCGAGATAACAGTAGATCACATTCGCCTTGCTGACATCGAGGCTATAAAGCCGCTTCTCATACAGGACCTTGATATCAAGCAGCCTGATCCATACCTGGATGCGCTCAAGCAGATAAAGCAGAAAGTCGTTTTCAACTCCGATCAAGGTGGCATTCGGGAATGCCTTGCCGACAAAATACAAAAAACCGGACTTGCCGCAACTCAAGGAATAGATTACCGGATTTTCCTTGATCTTATTCTTCTTCAGCTCATCAATCAAGGTCTCGATTACCCAGGGGCGCGATGAAACAACCGGGGCAAAACCGCGCAACAGCAGGTCGAAAGTGAATCTGATCAGATAATAAAAGAACGAAAAAACTATTGCGCCATAGACTGCAATTTGGATTTTGGTCATAATCTAAAAATTCGGCCAATACAAAAAAATATATCCTTCAAACATATATTATTATTCCTTTATATTATACTATAATACGACACAATTTTTCAAGGCAGAAAACCCCTGAATTATGGGCATATTATGAGCTATATTTAGGCTAAGGTTAAAGTTTTACACAAAAGAAGCGCCCTTAAGGCGCTTCTTTATATAATTTTCACTGTATTTATTACCAAACTCCGCCGGAATAAAGTCCTGCTGTAAATGTATTCGTACCGTAATAATCACCCGAGGGCAGCAAAGCCGGGATATTGATACCCCAATAAACTGGCCTGGTCACGTTAGCCGCGCTGGTTGGTCGAGCAGAAAGGTTCAAGGTTTGTGGCGTCGTGGAAGATAGATTATAAGTAAGCGACCCGTAAACGGCTGTTGAGAGATCAAATTTCTGGTTATTTTCCCCTATATGATTGCCGCCGTTAGACATCCAAGTTCCATCTATATCGCTAGCCAAAGGACAATTGCCAAAATTTATGACTGTGGTGGTTGCGTTGTAACCGGCAGTATTCTGTCCAGCCTGTAAGATGCCATAAGGAATTGTCGCCTCAGAGACGTCTAGAGCCATATTAGTAAACACGTCGACCGGACTGCTTGTGGCAAGACTGGCTGAGAGGGTTTCATCATAGGGAAAAATCGAAGCAATCCAGCCGTTTGAAGTGTACGGATTTCCCGTGGAAATGTCAGTTGGGATGGCATGATATTCCAAGCCAGCGCTGCATACTACTGTGGCCACGGTATCGACACCGCCTGAACAGTCAGAAACGTTGCAAGCAGCTGCTGCCGACTTATAACAATTATTGTCGTCGGCCGTGCAGTCGGCTCCGCCGGCGACTGCCGAATAATAAATAGTGCTGGTGGCGTCAACCAAGTCGGCACAACCGTTATTGTCCGTAACCGAAGATGAGGATGCGGTTACTGTTTTTGGCCCGGCACCCTTATTTAATAAGGTAATGAGTGAACCGCCGTTCAGGACGATATTGCTCACTGAAGGAGCGACATTGTTGGTAGTGATTACGCTAGTTCTCGAGTTGGCGGCAGAGGCTAACTGATGCCAATCTTTGACAAAGGCATAATATGAAGAGGTTCCATGAGCCATCGGAACCGGGCTGGTATAGGTGCAGGAAACCGTAGCGCCGGTCGTGGTGCCGGTGCAGAATGTGGTGGCAGCACAACCGGTGGTGGTGGACCAGCTATTCGAACTGCAGACGCTCATGGTCAAGGTATCGACTCCGCCCTGGGCATCTGTATCGCCTACGTTGCCCTGGATGGTAAATATGCCTCCAGGATCCTTGTTGTCATCAGTCGTGGCCACTGCCGTAAAGGTAGGGGCATGGTTGACATAGTACGGAGAGCCGGAATCACCTGAGCCGGAATTGCCGACAGTCGTACACTGGGCCTGGGTGGCGTGATTATCGCAGACAAAAGCAGCCCAGTTCTTGGTCTCAGCTCCAGGATCAGCCACATTGCCGTAGGTGCAGCTTGCCTGAGCCGTATCGCCAGTCAAGCCGGAAACGCAGTTGATGGTGTTGCCGACACTGCAGGTCGGGGCGGCGCCACCGGCGCCAGGAGTGGCCGTAGCCGTACTATCGCAAACAATCAAGTAATAACTGTTATTTTCCGGGTCATCGGCCGTGCCGGTAAAGCTGATATTAGCGCCGACATTGACCGGCGAAGTTGAAGAAGACGTCGGGTTTTCGGCTGCATTGACCGTGAAGGCCGGCGGCGCGTTCTTGACGGTAACAGAGCTGGTGGCCGAATCCTGGGCCTGAGCACCGTTAAGCCAGCTGATTTCTAAAAGATTGAAGCGCATGTTGAAAAACACGGCTGAGATGGCGATATTCAGAATCAAAAAACCGGCCACGACGGGATACGATCGTTTGAGTTGTTTTTTAATTGCTTGCGACATGCATGGGGAATATTAATAAATTAATATCTGAAAACTAAGTTACGAAAAAAAATTCCTGAAGAAAATCCTCTATTGATATTTTACCACATTTTACGTTTTAGTGACAACAACTTTTTTTTATCTAACCTTAAATTAATTTTTGGGTTGAAGATGGCTCCGAAAGCTATTCCAAGATGCTTTGGCCTCACCGGTCATCCTTATATACTCTTTAACTCTGTCCTGGTCGGTCGTGGTTGCGTTGCGAATCCTGGCCACGAAGACGTGTTCCGGCAAGTCCTTAATGACTTGAGCGCCTTGATTGGCGGCCTTGAATTTTTCCCAATCTTTTTTCGTTAATAAATCGACCGTGAAGATCGGGATGCCTGGCTCTCCAGGCAAGACGTATAAAAAATCGATCGACTGTCCTGTTTCTTTGGTGGCGTATTTCCCTTCCCAGGACTCCGGGATGGCCAGGCTGCCGATATAGGGGGCTTGAAAGAAGAACGAAGTCCGGGAAAATTTCGGCTCGTTCGGCACTGTGGATAATTGCGCCGCACCAGCACCGGTTTTTTCATCTGATGGTTGGCCGAATCCGAAAAACTGCCGGCTGATCCGAGAAATAACCCCCTGTCCGGCTGATCCCTCTTCTGTTACGACTTCCTGCTCGGCCGGTGGCAAGCGATCGTCTTGTGAAACCTGGTACAACGCCAGAAACGACATAAGGTTAAGAATTACCAAGACGACATAGGCGGCGACTCTGGCGTATTTATTCTCGAGCATCATTTATTTGTATCTGATGGCGTCTAGCGGACTCAAGGAAGCGGCGCGCCTGGCCGGATAAACACCGGTCAAAAAACCCATGACGGCGCCGAAGGCGGCAATCATCAGTAAAAAAGGAACAGGAAAGCGGAATAAGGTGATGGCCGTACCGCCCATACGAGTGGCGATCGAGTTCAAAAGGAAATTCAAAGACAATCCGCCGGAGACGCCGATGGCGATACCGACCACGCCTCCCAAGAAGCCCATGACGATCGACTCGGACAAGAACATGACCTTGATATTGGTCGGCGAGCCGCCGATGGTACGCATGATACCGATCTCGTTGGTTCTTTCCATTAGGGTGACGGTCATGGTGTTGAACATACCGATAGCCGACACGACCAAAGCGATGCCGCCGAAGATAGCTAAGATGATCTGGATGCCGCTGAAGATCTTGTTGGCTTGTTCGACCGTTTTGGACAAAGCCGTCACCACGAAACCCTTCTTGATGATCGCATCTTCGGCCGCAGTCAAGAACTCGTTGCTCTCGACCTTGACTCGGGCGCTTTCGTAGGAAGTGACCGCAAATTTAGCAGTCAGCTCCGATAGCGGGACAAAGGCATAAATCGAGGAGGCATCATCGATTACGCCCGCGACTTCGTACTCTTTGCCCAAAGGCACCTCCTGGACATCGTCCGGATTAGCGCCTGGCACGAAAATCTTGAAATTGACCCGCTTGCCGAGAATAGCTTTGGGTTCCAGCTCGAAAAGTTTCAAGGCTGCTGTCGACAAGATTACTTTGTTCGCCTCTCCGTTGCCGAACAACGATCCTTCAAGCGGCACCACGCCGGCATATTTGAAGTAATTGGCGTTGACGCCGCGCACGAAGATGCTGCCCGTCAGTTCGCCGAACTTGATCAAGGAAGTGTAGCTAGTCATCGGCTCGACCTCCTGGACATGTTCCAATTTCCCGAACATCTCCAGGCTCTTCTTGTCCAGTATGACCGCTTTCGATGACGGAGCATTGACATTCAAGCTCAACAAAGCCTCGCCGAAAACGATCTTTTCCAGGATGATTCCCTGCAAACCGTAGCCCAAACCGACCAAGACGACCACGGCAGCAATACCGACGCCAATGCCAAGAATCGTCAGCCAGGTTCTGGCCGGCCTAGTTTTGAACATGCGCGTCGCTAATCGGGCTGTGTCTTGGACTCTCATATATATTGATATCTATAAGCTAATGTTCTCCTTTTTCTTCGGTCTCCAAGCCTTGTATCAGCAGCTTCTCGAAATATTGGGTCAGTCGATTGGCCATATCCTTATCGAAGCCGAGACCGCCTTGGTCGAGCGGCGCCATCAAGGATTCCAAGAATTCATCCATCTTTTTCAGTCCAGCTACGCGGTTATAAACCGTTTCCTTGAGGCGTTTCTTTTGCATAACCGTAATGGCGTGGCCGTATTCGTCCATCATGTACTTGGCCAGCTTATTGATCAGGTCCTTATCGGTGTCGAAAAAATTGTTGCGTTCCAAGCGCCGGCGATAACGGCGGATATCCTTGGACTGAGCCAGAATCTTCTCGATCTTTTCGGTCATGACCTCGGCCAACCCCGGCTTGACCCCGACGCCGCCGTCTTTGAATTCCTTGACCAGGAGCGCATTGAAATTCTCCGCATTCATCTTGCCATCGATCATCAGCTTGGAAATATCTTCCAAGCGCTGCAGCTGCTCGAAGGTGAAATCTTGAGTCAGATAATTGATGATGCTCTTCACCTTAAGCTCGCTCGGTGACAGATACGGATGAACCTTGACCAGCTGCTCCATCTCCGTAATCAGGTTCTTCTGCTGATCCACGCGGGCGATCTGCTTCTTTTCCGGGTTTGGCACGATACGTACCACTCGGCCGTCTTTGATATAAATCACGCGGTGCGCGTAGGGCAGATATTTGGCATCATGGGTAACTAGGATGATGGTCTTCTTGTCTTTCTGGTTGATCGTATTCAGCGTATCCATAACCTGTCCGGCCGAGATCGAGTCCAAATTTCCGACCGGCTCGTCGGCCAGGAGGATTTCCGGGTCGTTGACGAAAGCGCGGGCGACCGAGACTCTTTGGGTTTGGCCGCCGGACAAGGCTTCGGGCAGCTTATGGCCGTGTTTGCCCACACCGAAGCGGTCCAAAAGCTCCTGGGCGCGTTTTTTCCTGACACTGGGATGCACGCCTTTGAAAATCAGCGGCAAGGTCACGTTATCGGCGATGGTCAAAGACGGTATGAGATAAAAGGCTTGGTACATGATGCCAATGACGGAAGTCTGATAATGCACCAGCTCTTCCGCGGTGTAGGCGTAGGGGTTTTCGCCTTTGACCATGACCACCCCCTCGGTCGGCGGCAGCACGCCCAAAATAGTATAAAGCGTGGTCGATTTGCCGCAGCCGGACGGGCCGAAAAAAATGATGTACTCGCCCGGGTAGATTTCCATGCTCGTGTTATCAGCGGCACGGAATTCATTTTCCTTGCCCTTGTTATAGATCACGCTCATGTTTTTGATGCGGATTAGCGGTTCGATCATATTCTTATTTCTTTTTAAGCCAGCCGAAGGTGCCTTCGAAATTCTTGATGATCAAATCCAAGATGCTTTGCTCACGTGTAGGCGTCAACATGGTATAGTCTTCGGATTTCGCCCTATTCTTGGTCCTGTCATAACACTCGATCCAGAATTTATAGACCGTGGCTGGCTGGAACTCAGTCACCACCTGGACGTGATTGGTAATGTAATCTTCTTCTTTGGCCAAAGTGCTGGCGTCCTTGCTTGAGGCCAGGCCCTGGCCGTAAAAGAATTGGCACATCGACCCTTCGTCGGTCCGCCAGCTGATAATGGTCTGCGTCTTGTTGTCGGTGCCGGGGTAAAGCGTGGACTCGGTGTTGACCTTCGAAATGACGGGCGGCTGGATATCCTTGATGGTGGTGAAGGTGATCGGCTGGGAAACGACCTTTTCTCCCTGCTCGTTCTCTACCTTGATGACAGCTGAATAATAACTGTCGAATTTCAGGTTCTTCAGCTGGATCGAATGGGTATTGACTACGGCCGTGCTGCCTTCAAGCTTAGTGACATTAGTGCTCAAGTCGGTATACTCTACGATCGAAGAACAGGGCACGTTAGTATTGAAATCGATCGTAGCCGAATCCTCCTGGACTTTGCTGATGGTGATATTGAAAATTTCCGGCATGATCGACTTGGTCTTGAACGTGTTGTCTTCACTGACGCCTTCAAGGCCCAAGCTCGACTTGGAAGTGACCTGATAATGATAGGTCGTGGCCGGGCGCAATCCGTTGACCATGACTTCGTGGACCAGCACCATCTGATTCGGTTCGCCCTCTTTCCAGCGATAAGGGTTGGCTGCGTTCGGGGCGTACTCGCTTTCGGCGGCCAAGGCCACGATCGAGTCCGATTCCTTGTCGGTCTTCCAAGTGATCTTGGCGAAATCAGTGCCCACCTCGACTTTGGCGAAGTCGCCGGTGATGACCGGGGGTTTGGCTTTTTCCTCGGCCACCTGCTGGATTTTCGACTCGATCAAAGACAGGCTCTCTTCGCTGTCAAGCTGCTCGAGCAAATTCATGGTTTCTCTAACCACCTGGGTCTCGTCCTGGGGCGGATCCTTGTAACCGCCTCCTTCGCCGGCGCCGTTGCCCGGGCCGAGATTCTGCTCCGGCGTTTCGGTGGGCGTCTGGGTCTCTGGCGGCGTCACTGGCGTAGTCGTCTTGGTCTCAAGGTCTTTGGTCGTGAAGACAAAATCATTTGAGATATTCTGGTTGCCATTCTTATCAACGGCGATGATGCGGTAATAGTATTGCTGGGACGGATTCAGCTCCGGGATGACCAGCCGATGTTCCTTGACCAGGGCCGAATCGCGGGTAATGCCGTAATCCCGGCTGATATTGAAATTGACTAGCGAGTCAGCTTCCTTGTCGGTCTTCCAAGTGATGGTGGTTGAGGTCGGCGAAACGTCTGCCACCGCGATATCGCTGATCTGAGGCGGCGTTTTGTCTGCCAAAGCTTCATCCGCTGCCGCTGCCGCCTTGAAAAAGACCTTGCCTGGCCCGAATAACGGATATAGATAATCATAGCTAGTCCAAACAACTGCCACTAAGGCGGCGGACAGCATGATCACGTTCAATATTAATTGGCGATTCTTGGGCATTGATGATGTAGTTTATCTCGAATCGGCCGGCTCAGTCCGGCATGCTTGGTACTCAGATATTATAACACAAATATAGCAAACCGATAAAATTTACGGTTACCAGTTAAGCGCATCGAGTATGGCGGTAAAGATATTCGATCCGGTATAGGCCGATGACTCAGCCCCGAACGGGATGCCGATGCCCCAATAGATCTTTTTTGATACGTCGGCCGTGGTGGTCGGCTTAAGCAAATTGACGTTGACCGTCTGGTCGACGTTCGTAAGTGAAGTTCCGACAGGATAGTTGAAATTCTGAGTTAGCGACCATTTCTGTTGCGTAACAGCTAAAGTTCCGGTCGGAGCGCCCACCATATCGGTGCCAGAAAGATCCGTATTTATGGGCGAGTTGCCATAGTTGATTACCGTAGTAGCCCTGCTTGAAGTGCCTGTATCGTCTCCGGCAAAAAGGTTGTTGCCATAATCGATTGCCGACTCGGATACATCAAGGACCTGGCTTGCAAGGACCTCTACTCCTGGCGAGCTGGTTGCAGCATAGTTGACCCCATCATAAACCTGCAACCTAGAAAGCCAGTTATAAGGCTGCCAAGGGTTGCCCGTAGCTCCATCATCGGTCGGGATAGCGAAATGCTTGAAACCTGCCGTGCACGTATACGTGGCAGTCGTATCATTATCGTCAGTGCAATCGCTCTTGACGCAATTGCCGGTCGTAATCTGATAGCAATCGTTGTCGTTAGCTGTGCAGTTCGAACCATTAGTGGCGTTGGACATATAGATAACAGCCGTGGCACTGACTAACCCGGTGGCGCAGCCGTTCTGATCAACGATCGAGGTGTTGATTGTCGAAACAGACTTGTCACCTGCTCCCTTGCTATTCAAGGTAATATTCGTACTGCTATTCAAGACCAGGCTACCCAAGACTGGCGAGACGTTATTGATGGTATAGGTGTTCGTGCGATAATTGGCGGCCGCGGCCATGTCATGATTATCGAAGAGGAAGCCGTAGTAAGTTTTCGGTCCGGCCGGAGTCGGCGCCACGTCGGTAAAGCTGCATCTGGCGTTGGGCGAGCTGGTGGCCACGGCCGAGCAGACCGTGTTGCCTGCCCCGCCGGCGCAGCCGGAGAAGGTAGCGGTGCTGGTCGAACAGACGAACAAAGATAGGGTGTCGGCACCGCCCAAAGAGTCAGTGTCTTGCGAGACCGTGGTAATGGTAAAGCTCGAACCGGGGTTCTGATTATCTACCAGGGTCGAAACGCTGGTGAAAGTCGGGGGGTGATTGATGGCGAACGGTGAGTCATCCTCATTGCCCCAGTTGCCTTGGGAAACGGTTGAGCAACGGCCGACACCGACGCCAGCCTTCTTATCGCAGGCAAAACCGTACCAAGCCGATGATTCGCTCGAGGTGGCGGCCGTGTAGCTGCAAGTCGCCTCCTGCGTGCTGGAGGCCAAGCTTGAAATGCACCAGCTGCCGCCACCGCAGGTCGGCGGGGCATCGTTCCCAGGAGCAACGCTGTTAGTCTGACAGATTGCCAGGTAGTAGCTATCGTTGTCCGTATCTTCGCCTGTGGCAGCAAAGGCGATTTGGCCGCCGAAATTTGTCGGCGTGTTGGTAGCTGAGCCGTTATCTGAAGGGTCGACTACGAAAGTCGGAGCCGCGTTGGCGTTCGGATTGACGGTTAATTCGGCATAGCGGTCATAATGATTGAGCGGCGTTCCATTGTCCGTCATCCTGAAGCAATAAGTGGTGTTATCCACGGCATTGTTGGTGGCGAAGAAGGCGAATTCTATTTCCGTATACCTCGATTCGGCAAGCGTCGTGGTCGTGGCCTTATTTGACGGGTCCTTGACTAAGCGGCCTGGAACGAAGGTGTAACCCTCGGCATTAGCCAGCTGCTGCGTGGTGCTTGAACCATTATTGATGGTCGTGGTCGTGGACATGCGGAAGGCTAGGGTTGTCGAGGTCGGAATCGTCGCCCAGCCGCCAGGGTCGCTAGCGCAGTTGCCGGTCGTAGTCGCGTATTGTATCTGGTACTGCTGATTTGCAGCTCCGCCTCCAGTATTGGCCGCCGATAGCCTTAGGCGGGTCGTTACGTTCTTTTGGAGCGAGGTTGAAGCGGTCGGACTTCCCACATCTTCGGCTTCAAGCCAGAAAGCCGTTGTCTCGTTGCCGAAATTGGAGCGCCAACGGTAATGTTTCTGCCAGGTATCGGCAACCGGAGCCGAGAAAGTCGCATTGAAATAATCCGTACGCAGAGTCTCGGTGCCAGCATCTTGATAGACGCGCCAGTAGGTCCAGTTCGAACCGTCATAATATTCTGACAGTCTGGAATTCAAGGAAGCCGTCATCGTAAAGTCCGTATTGGCAGAGAAGGTCGTTTCCAGGTCGACCGTCACCCAGGCATTAGTCGTACCGAAACGATAAACCTGGAGATACATGTTGGATCCAACCGAAGATATCGATGACTGGCCGTTCCAAGTTGCGGTAATGGCCTGGGTGTTGGTCGAATTCTTGGTCACGAAGTAGAAGATCGGATATTGGGCTGTAACGGTCAACGGATCACGGTTGGAATTATCATCCGCAGCCACATCGCCGTAGCCTTTGGGGTCGAGATAGTAGGTAAGGTCCGTCGTTCCGGTCGGCAGACTGGGGTAGTTCCCTTTCGAGTGCCTGACTGTTTCGCTAGCCACGATCGAAACGGCAGGATAATTATTGTAAACTTCCAAAACTTTATTATCCGTACTGTTGTAGAGGCGCAGCCGGTAAGTCTTGCCAGTGAGCGCGTTATTGGTGCGCAAGGCGAAGACGAGTTCTGTATACTGGCCGTTGGCCAAGGTCTTGGCTGAGGTGAGATTCGTTCCCTCGTGCCAAGTTCCATTGACCCATGCATTGGCGTTAGCGCTAGCCTTGGCGGAGGTGACGGCATCGCCATCGTTGCCGGAGATGCCCAGACCATAAGCGATGCCGGAATTATTAGAGACATCAGCCCAAGTTCCTGGCGCATCGGTCTGGTTCTCGAATTGCAGTTTATAAACTTTGTTGCTAGCGACGTCGCCGCCGCGATTCTCAATCTGGATGCGGGCATCGAAACGCTCTCCCTTATTCAGGTTAGCCAAACTCGTCGAAGCCGCTGCGGCCGAAGAATTGGAATTGACATTGGCGCCATCATCATTCTCGAAGATATATGAGGTCTGGGCCATAATCGGACCGACACTGGTCGTAGTTGAGACCTCCGGCGTGGCCGTCGCCTTGTTACCGGCCAGATCATACGCCCAGATATTGAAGACATATTGCGTGGTGGAAGCCAGGTTGATCACTAAGCTCGTCGTCGCGCCGTTGTAATTTATGAATCCGAGATTGGCGTCGCTCTGCAAGGTATCGGCTTCGGTCGCGCCGGAAGCCCCTGCCTTGTAATAAATGCGGTATGAGGAGAAGTTTGACTCGGTCGTAGTAGCACCCAGACGCAAAGTGACGCTATTGCTGTTCTTCGAGGCGATCGTCAAAGCGCCAGGCGCCGTCGGGGCTGTCGTATCGACCTTGAAATTAGGTTGAGTGGAGTTGAATGCGACCCAATTGGAACAAGCCGTGGTTGTCGACAAAGAATCATCGCATGCGATTACCTGCCATTTGTAGCCGGTTGCGGAGTCAGGCAAGCCGGTGATATTCACCTTGTTGGAATAAGGCGTAACGCTATAATCACCAGGTGAGCTTGAGGCCACGAACCAGATCTTGGAGGCACATGAGCCATAGGCAGTGCCCCAAACGCAGGCGCCTGAAGGCAAGGCCGTACTGGTGGCAAAAGCGGAAGCATTGGCGACTAGCTGGGTGTAGAGCGTGATGACTTCACTAGTATCCGGATCTATGGCGCTTGCGCCTACATAGACTTGATTCTGGTTGGTCCAATTGCCATTGGCAATCGTGGTGCTGGCGTCGCTGCGCTGCTGCAGTAAAGCTGTCGGCGTGTTCGGTGCCGAATTTCCGGCGGTATAGGTGAAGGAGACTGCAGCATCGTTCGCGCTGAAGGCACCGGTGTTGGTGGCGACATTGAGCCAGGCCTGATTGCCGGCACTATAGAATTGATTGGCGGCTCCATTGAAGAAAACTGCTCCGTAATTGATATTCGTGCTTTGGAAAGCTGCCAGGAGCTCGATCTCATTCGGGTCCTTGTACAGCTTGACGCGGGTCCAGACTGAAGAGGTCGCTCCTTGCACGGCCGTATTGACCGCGTCAATCGTGTTCGTGGTCGAGTTTAGGATACGATATTTAGGCGTCGTCGAGGCGGCGGCGTTCCAAACGACAACCCCTCTATAATATTTATAGAAAGCGATGTCGAAAGGCATCTGAGCGAAGTTAGTCTCATTGTATAGCGTACTGGTGGAAATATTGTCTCCATTGGTGACCGTCGACCAATCAGGCGTGCCATTAGTAATATCCACCTTATAAACGTTCAGCTGGTCGCTCGCATCACGGCCGGCGAAATAAGCCAAGCCGATGCTGCCGAAGTCGGCCGAAAATTTACCCTGGACAAAGGCGCCACCCCAATTGTCTGGCGCAGTTTGCGGACTGGTCGATGCGGATCCGTAAGAGATGCTCGAGCCGTCTGCCAGGAAATTCTTAGCATTGGTATAGGTGTTGACGGCGCTATTCGAGTAATTGATGGCGCCGCGCGTATTATCTCCCGGATCGAAGAAGCTTTCGCCGACGAAATTGTTGACATTATTCTCGTTGGTCGAATGTTCGTTCCAGGTCGTCCAAGAGTTGGAATAGGTCGAGGTTCCGGTATAATAAGCGCTGCCGAGATCGACCGCGTTATCGAAAGTCGTCAGGAGGTAATTGTCAGAGCTGGGCCTTCTGGTCAGCTGACAGCCGGTCAGGACCGCTACCGGATTCGGGCCGGCGCCTTCCGCTACCCAGCCGCCCGTCGCCGACCAGGAATAAACCAAAGTGCCGTTAGCGGCATTGTTGTTCCTGACCACGAAGAACTCTCCGCTAGACAAGCTCCCCATGCACCCAGTAATCAGATTGTTGGTTGTAGCGTTGTTCTGAGCGGCTCCAAGGATGGAGGAGGTGGCAAAATTATTGGCGGCCACCCGATAGACCGTGCCCCACCACTCCTGGTTAGTGCCGTCCCAAGTCTTGACCAAGACTGCCACTTTGCCGCCGTCATCCGAACGGATCGAATCGATATGGCGGATGTTGTCTCCGGCGGCGCTGCCCAAAGTCGGGCCAGACTGTTCCGCTCCCCAGGAGATGCCGCTCCAGACCCTGTAGAATAAAACTCGTGTATTTTTGGTGTAGAAATAGACGCCCGGGGTTGAAACCGTCGGATTGGTCGTGACTGCCACTTCGGTCGAGGTGGCATAAAGGCCGGCCAAATCATAAGCCCAGATATTGAAATAATATTGGGTGTTCGGCGACAGGTTCGGAACCGTAGTCAGAGTCGCGCCATTATAATTAATGAAGTCGAGGTTGGCATCCGTCTGTTCGCTCGATGTTGCCGTAACCGGCGTCGAGGTCGAATAGAAAATCCTGTACTGGCTGAAATTAGTCTCGGATGTAGAGGAGCCGAACGCCAATGTCACTTCGGTACTGGTCTTAGAGTTGAATGTCAGGGCACCAGGGGCCGTAGGCGGGGTCGTGTCGACCTTGACGTTCGGAGTTACCGCATTAAAAATTTGCCAACTAGTACAGCTGCCGTCATCATCGCAAGCTAGGACTTGCCACTTATAGCCGCTAACGCTATCCGGAATGCCGGTAATGCTGGTCGTGGCACTGAAAGGGTTGACTGAATAATCAGCCGGCGAGCTTGATGACACGAACCAGATCTTGGAAGCGCAGGAATTATATGCCGTGCCATATGCGCAAGCGCCTACCGGGACCGTAGTTGCCGTCTTGAATGAGCTGGCATTGGGCAGAAATTCGAAATAAAGCGTCAGCACCTCGGAAGTGTCAGGATCCTTGGCTGAGCCGAAAAGCTTGATTTGGTTTTCCGGCGTCCAAGCGCCGTTGGCAATCGCGCTATTATTGCTCTGAGTTTGGCCGCCGACTGCCAGGCTGTAAGGGTAAGCATTCGTCCTGATGGCCAACTGGGACGAACTGGCCTTGTTGCCATAATCATCATACGCCCAGATCTTGAAGTAGTATTGGGTGTCGGGCAACAAACCGGTAACCAGGGTTGTAGTCGCGCCGTTATACCCGACGTTATTAAGATTGCCGTCGGCTTGCTCGCTTCCGGCTTCGGTTACGGGAGAGGACGTCGAGTAAAAAAGGCGGTACCGGTAAAAATTGGTGTCGGAGCTCGGGGCGCCGAAGCCAAGCCTGACCGAATTATGGTTCTTGCTGATTTGGGATAGATTGCCTGGATTGGCCGGGTCTATATTATCGATCAATATCAGCTTGGTTGAGGAGGTGGCTTGGTCGAACAAGCCGTCATTGATTGTCAAACGAACGCAATAGGTGGCGTTGATGTTGGGAATATCGCTCTTTGACAGCCAATCGAACAGTACGAAATTGTTTCCTAACGAAGTCACTATCCAACCGGAGGTAGTACCGACCTGGTAAGTCGCTGCCTGGTCGACCTTAGGGTCGCCATAGGTAGCGGTAGTATTGGCATCGGCCGTATCAATGGTCGCTTTGCTAGGAGAAGAAAAGTCGCAACCGACTCCGGCCACATAATCGATCTTGGCCCGCAACGTGTCGTCATTATCCGGGTCTTGCGCAGAAATGGTGAAATCTATCGCGCCTGACCCGTCAGTCTTCTGAGCCGTAGTGATGATGCTACCCGACGGCGGAGTGAAAGAGCTGGTGGTTGAAGCGACAAGCACCTGGGTCGAACTTGTCTTGTTGCCCGCTAGGTCGTAGGCCCAGATATTGAAGACATAGGTCGAACCGGCCGTCAGTGAAGTCACGGTCGTAGTAGCCGTGCCGTTGTAATTTATGTAATCGAGATCCGAATCCGAATGCTGGGTGTCCGACTCACTGACCGTGGTCGTCGCCTTCTTGTAGTAGATGCGGTATCGATCGAAATTCGCCTCAGTGGTTGAGGCTCCAAAATTCAATGTGATGCTCGTTACGCTGCGGCTGTTGAGCGTCAAGCTGCCCGGGGCGGTCGGCGCGGTCAGGTCGATTCTGAAATTGGGGTTCGGACCGTATTTATTCCAAAGCGAACAGGCGGCGCTGTCGTCGCAAGCGATGACTTGCCACTTGTACCCGTTATAATCCTGAGGCAATGCCGTAATGCTGGTCGTCGCCACAAAAGCGGAATAGCGATAGTCGCCCAGCGTCGAGGTGGCGGCCCAGACCTTGGAAGCGCAGGCAGCGAAGGTCGTGCCATAGGCGCAGGTGCTGGTCGGCCTGACCGTCGACGACCGGAAGGCGGTGCCGTCAGTAATCAATTCATAATAAAGACCTATGGATTCGTTTATATTCACGTCGGTGGCGTCGGATAGCAGCCTGATCGTTGTCTGGTTGATCCAGGCCTGATTGGCTATCGTCGTCGTGCCGGCCGCTCCAAGATATTGGATCAGGTTGTCAGGCAGATTAGGCGCGGTATTGCTGGCAGCCGTAGTCAGCACCGGATAGCTGCCGTAATCGGTCAAGATCGTTCCGTCGCTCTTGGTCATGCGGAAACAATAGTCCGATGAAGATGTGGCCGAATTATTATACAAGACCCAATCCCACTCGCCATATTCCCCTTCGTCCAAGCCTTGCGGATTAAGGCTTGTGGGGTTGTCCTCTTCATAGGTTTCGAACTTATTCGAAGTCGAAAGCAAGGCGCTGGCAGTCGAAGACCCGTCAGCTACGTTCGTATTATTATAGCTTCTCCAAGGTGAGGCGCTGGTCGTTGTTCCGACATCAGACCAGCTGACGATAGCTGAGCAATTCGACCCTAGGCCATACTGCAGCCTGAAAGATTGGCTCGAGGTCACTGCCGTCTCCGCCAGCGATCCGACATTGAGACGCAAGCGCACGACATCGGAGAGATTCACGCCGGTGGTAGTTGCCTTTTCGCCACCCCGGGCCGGTCCAGGGGCCAAGCTATTGGCATTGTCATACCAGCGCCAATCCCCTTGCCGATATTGGACCGGCGGAGCGTCATAACGATAGACGTAGCGAAGTATGCCGTTCATCTTGCCGCCAGCCGTGGCATTCGCTCCGCCATCGTTGGAATAGCAGGCGATATACCGCTGATTATTAGTGACCGACAGGCGTGAAGTCACGTCTTTATAAAACTCAGTGAAGGCGTTGACCGAGTCCGGTCGGGAGTTGTAGGCATTAGTACAGGTCGGCGTACCAGTAGAAATGTTGGCATCAATAGTCAGACCGGCGCCAGGCATGGTGCCGTTGCTGGCGGAAAGCAGGTAGCTCGCCAACAAGCCTCCCGAAATAAGGGTTTTGGAATTCGGCGCCTCGGGAGCGAAAAAGCGGGCGACCGAGGTCGTGGCGTTCTGGCTATTGCCGTTGACATTGGTCTGCCCGGCCGTAAGCGAAAGTGAAGACAGGTGCCCGAATACCTCGGTCGTATAACTATAAGTGATGACCAATTCAACAGAAGTGCCGCCGTGCGATGTGCCGATGCTGTTCTGCGTATAGACGGAAACCGCCTTGGGTGTCGTGGCATTGGCAGATTGCAGCTCAGCGTAATCGGCCGACGGTATGACGTGAATGATGTTGAATGACGGCTTGATCGAAGTTCCGGCCTGATTGTAATTATAAACCGAGCCGGCTGTTTCAGCCCGGGTACCGACCTTGGTCGAGACGGTGACCGTATTGGCTGCAGTGTTGTAATTATTAGTAATGATCCTGAACCAGGCCTTCTTGATAGAAACCACGCCAGTCGATTGGCCGTTCTCAGGGAAATACATAGTAGATGTAGCTCCCGTCTTGGTCGTTGTCAAACCGTTGTTGACGACACCTACTGGTATGACGGCGGTACGGGTTTTAGTAGCCGCCGAGGTCGATGCCACATACGTCTCGACGACTTCCCCGCCCAAAAGATAATAGGTCAGCGTAGCTCCAGGACTGGTGGCGTGATACTCAAGCTGTTGAGCAGTACTCTCGGCATATCCGTTGACATCATAAAAATAGATCACTGGCGATCCGCCCTGAGTGCCGCCCAGGGCCGACTCGTGGACATAAGTATTGCTGTCGAAATTAGTGCCCTGGATATTCACATTGGAGTTCATGTCAGCCGTACTGTTGCCATCATTCTGATTATAAGTTTGGAACCATTGGGAAAGCTTTTCGCCGAACTCTGGAATATCCATGTTATAAGCGAAAATCGGGCAAGTGCTATCGACCGTGCAGTCATCCGCCTGAACGGCCCGACGCGTACCCTGATCACCGGCCACTGTCGATTCGAGAGGATAAACTACGGTATTAGTGTAGCTATCGGTATCGTCTTCGTCATATTGGTAAGTGACTGCCAAGGTCGCCTTGGCAGCTGAAATCGAATTTATTGCCGTGCCCCTATTGATGCTATAGCCGACCTGTCCTGACAGGAGAGAGCCATTACCAGAATAAGCGGCCAGCTGGGCTTCGTTCGTCACGTCCAAAACCAACCGAACCTGGTTGCTGCCGGTTTCGTCGTAAGCCAGGACCGTGCTATCGGTCAAGGAAATGTTGCCGGTGCCCGTAAAGGCATTGGCCGTGCAAGGCTGCTGGCAAGCGTCGAAGGCCAGCTTATGGCTGGTGTAACTGCCGGCATTGTTGGCATATGACTCGAAGTGGCCCTCGAAAACCAGATAGGCGTTCTTGATCTTGGCTCCTGTCTCGGCCAGCTTGAAGTCGAAAGCCGGAAGCGTCTGGTCAGTGTCTGATTGTTGGCCGGTCGCGCCGTCGCTAGAGGAATATTGTCCGGCCAAAAAGATCACCGAATTGGCTCGCAACGGTGCAGCCTTGCCGGTAGTCAGCGTGACCTCGCTCGAGCTTGACTTGTTGCCATATTGGTCATAAGCCCAGATGGAAAAAACATAAGTCGTCAAAGGCGCAAGGTCATCGATGGTGGTCGAGGTGGCGCTGTTGTAATTCGCGTAATCCAAGTCGCCATCAAGGTCCTTGTCAAAGACCTGATCGTTTTCCGTGACACCCGACGACCCGACTTTATAATAGATCTTATACTCGCTGAAGTTGCTATCGGTCGAGGTGGCGCCGAAGGACAAGAGCGCCCCATTTCCCGCCGGACTCGTAGTAGCGGCCAATTGCCCTGGCGCGGTCGGCGCCATATTATCAATCGTGACAGTGGTGGTCGCTGGCGATGTCTGGTCATCCGACTTGTCATTGGCCGTCAGCCGCATACAATAAACGCCATCTCCTGTAGGAATGTCGGTTTTCGAGTTCCAGTCGACATTGACGGTATTGGTGCCGGAGGCCGTCAATATCCAGCCAGTAGTCGTACCGACCTGATAGGCCGAAGAATTATCGACTACAGGCGCACCGAAAGTGGCCGTCGTCGCGGCATCTATCGTCGGGTCGCCCGGCGAAGCGAAATCGCAGTTCGAGCCGGCGACGTATTCTATCTTGGCTTTGGAGGTGTCACCATCGGCATCGCTGACATTGAATGCGAAATCGACCTTGCCAGAGCCGTCGGTCTTTTGTATCGCGCTATTGATTAGTCCGGTCGGTACTGAATTCGGCGGCGTATAGGTCACCCTGATACTGATCTGGTCGATATACAGAAATCGATTCTGCGCCGCGCTGCTGCTGCCATGGACCAATACGTCCAAATTCTGGATATTTGCCCAGGTCCAAGAAGAGCTGGCGCTTGTGATATCGACATAAAAAGTCGCACCAGTGTCAGCGGTTGTCAGGGTTGTTCCGGGAATCTGTTGCGGCGTACCCGTAGCTGTGCCATTCAACAATGGACGGAGCCAGGCGCTGACCGTAGTTCGCTCGACGTACCCTTCGACGCCGATCTCGACCTGCGTGATGGTGCCGCCCAAGTCGGTGGCACTATTAGCTGTTGCCTTCAAATAGTTAGCCGAGTCATTGGCGCCGCCCTGCGGTATGTCCCTGGAGGCATAGGTGTTGTTCGTGCCATTCCAAGCATTGGCAGCATTGGTCCAGTTAACGCCGGAGCCGGCGGTCGCCAGAACGACCGAAACCGCATCTGAGGCGATCTGCCACTTGCGGGCCTCGGTGAAATTACCAATGGACAATGGACCCAAGAGATAAAATTCAGGAGAAATGTCAGGAGCGTCGAACTCATAGACTATCGATAACGAGTCGTATTGTTTCAATCTGATGTTGCGCCAGGTCATGACGCTGCCGTCGTGGCCATCGTTCGTCACATCCAGCCTGCCGCCCTGCCCAAGCGGTGAGCCGTTAAGCAGGAGTTCTTGGGAGACTATCTTGAATGGTCCGGGCACGACTTCGGAAATGTCTCCGGCATAATCCTCGTTCGCCCGGATATTGATCCGCATCTTGTAGTCGGCCAAGGGGTATATTCTGGTCGGGCCGACGCGCTCGACATCGAACGGCACAGCATCACGCACTTCGAAAGAGTCGGTGATTTCCTTGTTGCCGTTAGGCGTGCGGGCGATCAGCTTTAACTGATAAACTCCTGCCCCACCTACGCCGTAGTGAGCGAAGTAATCAGGGGTATCGATTACGTTATTCGGCCCGCAGGCGCTGTTGCGCACCACTAGGTCGTTTCCGGTATTGAGATAAGCGACGCCGCCGTCAGGCGCCGTAACTTCCAAGAACAGGTCGGCATCGCAGATGGTGTTGCCGAAGTCATCCAAAGCTGCCATCTGCAGGAAAGCCGTTTCACCAGGAACATAAACGGACTTGCTGGCATTTATCGCCAAGACGCCCCAGCTGAAATCCTGCGTTTGGACGTATGACTTGTCGCCATCACTGATTTTCAATTCGATTGAATACTTTCCGGGCCGGACATAACGCATCTGATTTTTGAGCCTGATCCTGAATTCTCCGTCTGCCAGATAGTCGAGGCTCGTTTCTACAGGGGTCCGTTTTCCGCCGGCATCGATTATTGCAGCCTCGATCTCGATCCCGCCATATTGGTCCCAAAAAGTTCCCAGGACTTCGGAGATGGTTTTGCCGATAAAGCCCTGCTTGCGCTGATATAGGAAATTGAATTCCGGATTGTCGGCTGTTTTGAAATTATCTTTTCCCGAAATCAGGTCCAAGGTGAATTCATCGCTATTCTTGGCTGCCGCTTCATCATCTTGGCCAGGGTCGCTCTTGATCGACGCTTTATCCGTGCCGTCATAATCGACTTCGAGCCAAGCACCATCAATGAAGGCCTCGACCGTACGCTGCTCATCCCCGGTGCGGGCTTCGAGATAACTGACCTTGATACGCAGCTTTCCAAGCTTTTCCCAAGACTCGAAAATTGGCAGTCCGAATAGGAAATAGCCGTTATTGCTCTGATTCGACAGCTGGTCTCCAAGGTCAAGAAGGCCCATCTCCTCCCAGTTTTCATCAAGCGTATAATAAATCTTCAACCTGTCCTCTTCCACGCTGCTTTGGGCAGCCAACGAAAGCCGCAGTTGGACATTGGCGATCGTGCTCGAACTGAAGCCGTCCGGAAGGCTGAAATCTTTGAGAATCATGTCGTGCGCTGCGTACGCCATCGCTGGAGGAGTCGCATCAGGCGTAGAGGTTGCGGCCACACCCGGAACTGTCACCTCTTCCACATCTTGGGCGCTTGCAGTATCGAGTTTGGAAAAATTAGCAGCCAGGGCCGTAACACTGACTCCGGCATCCTCTAAGCCGCTGAAAAAATCGGGAAGCAAACTGCCGAAGAAACCCTTGATCAGGCGGGATAATGGTTCGGCCGATGCGGGTGGCTCAACCGCGGATTCGACCTGTTCAGTCGGCAACGCCGCTTCCGGTTCCGATATTTCTTCCCCTGTCTTCTCTTTTTCCAATGAAGGGGCCTCGGTTTCTGATGCAGGCTGTTGGCCTCCATCTGGCGCAGCCTCGGGCTCCGCACTCGGAACCTCCTGAGGTTCGGCCGATTCAACGGGTGCGCTCGAGGTGGGCACCGGCGTGTCGACTGAACTTCCTAACCCGGTCATCGAGCTCATAATCAAGGCCGAGTTGTCCTGATTATACTCGCCCAAATCGGCATTCTCTGAAAGATCGTTGACGAAAGCATTGCCGATCTTTTTCCAAGCGAGCCCCGACTGATCATCGACGGGATCGAACGAACCAGGAAAAATATTCAACCTGCTGGTTTGGCCGGTTTGGTTTTGAGCCTCGGCAGGTCTGGAAGCAACTTGAAACAAGCAAAAAGAAGCTGATATTAATACAAATACAACTAAAATCCTAAACAATAGGTTTTTGTTTTTTTCGAACGTGACAAGCATAGGAAAATGGCGTTGGAAACTATGTTTTGTGCTGGTTTTTACATTTAAAAATTAGTTGCATACACTTTGCCCAGCATACATATTATACCAGATTTTGGCCCGTCGGCTCAAGCTCTATCGGTTGAGTATTTCAACGGATAGAGAGCCGTTCGGCTCCGTCAGACTTGGCATGAGAGCATGCGATAAAAACACTTTTATTAGCCAAATATTTATACGAATAAATAACTATGCACCCATCCGCAAATAGAAACCAAACAAAAACTAAATCGCAGCTCAAATAAAAAGCGACCGGCTTGGGCCGGTCGCTTGAAAAACTATCTGCTTGTGGATAACAATTCTGCTATTTTTTCTTTTTGGAGACGATAATTTCTTTTTCGATGTCTTCGATTTCCTTATTAAGGAATTCTTCTGAAATATCTAAGGCCTCCTTGATTTTTTCCTTGATTCTCCGCTCCGACTCAGACAAACCAGCCTTTTTATCGGCATAGATGATCAGCTCATCCACTTCTTCTTGCAAGGCCAAGAAAATGTCATTGACCTTTTTCTGCGCCTCCAAAGTTTCGTCCAAGATCTTGGCTTTCTCTGCTCGGAAATTCTTCTTCAGGATGATGATGTATAGAACCAGCAAGATGATCAGGAAAGCCAGCAAGATGATGATATACAAGCCGTAGGCGGTAATATAATCCACGGCGACAACGGAGAGCGGCTGCTTCGAGCCGTTAAGGCTCTCCGCACCACGATCATCCGTGACTTTGGCCCAGACTTCATAATTGCCTTTGGCCAGCTTGCCGGAGTGGAAATAATTCCAATCACCATTCTCATCGGCTTTGATGTCATTCTTTACAGGATCGCCCCCATTGCTGCTGATAAAGACGCTGATAGTCGAATTAGGGTAGAATGAAGCGCCGCGGACTATCAGGTCGTCCCGAGTCTTTATTTCTTTCGGCATGTCCGTTATCATCGGCGCCTTGAGCGGCTCGACTACGAAAGTGATGGAAGAGGTGGCCATGTTGCCGGCCTTGTCATAAGAATTGACCGATGCCGTATAGCGGCCAGGGAGAAGCTTCTCCATCTGATACGGCGAAAGGATATAGTCGCGCGGCTCTAGGTCCTTGTCAGTGTTATTGAATCCCAACTTATACTTGCTCAGGCCGGAAGTGATATCATTCGACGATACGCGCAAGAGTACGCTCGGGTTGGTCGCGTCTCCGCCGTTGTCAATCTCCAATCGCGGAGTGGTGGGCGGCGTCTTGTCGACCAAGATCTTGCGATGGGCTGTCGGGCCCCAGCCGACGCTATTCTGCAGCTTGATATGGAAATAATGCTTGCCGTCGGCCAGTTTTTCATAGGTCTTGGTCTGGATTACGCCATCAGATGTATTGGCCAGAGTTGAGCTCGGACTTTCGGTGAGCAGCAGGCTGGCGCCGGTGATGCTAGGCAGTATTTTCCAATCCAAGGCAACCTTGTCAACCGGATACCAATCCTCTTGGTTGGGATGCGAGGTTGAAGTGATTTCCGGAGCCGGTGGCAACAAGCCCTTGGAAGAACTGGTTTCGGTCTGGCTATCGTTTGCCGGCTTGGGCTTGGTGTTCGTATCCTTGGTCGTGCTATTGCCCGTACTGTCGCTTGGCACAACTTTCGGCTTATCTATGACCTCGGGCTTCTTTTCGGCGATGGTGTAAGAGCCGGAGTTAGCACCGCCATAGACATTCTTGCCCTCTGGTCCGTATTCGGTAATCATGCCCCCGGAAAAACTGACCTGGGCCTGGCCCTGTTTCAAGGCGGTGAAACTGATTGAAAAAACCTTACCGGAACTGCCTTTATACGGCGAGGTGGCGCCGCCACCAAAATTAATAGTACCCTTTGTATTGGAATATGAAGGTTTGGCGGTCCAAAGTTCAAAAATAGAGCCTGACTGGCTGATGGTGTTCACTTTCAAAGTGTCCTTGTCGAAAGCGAGTGTGGCTTCGGCCGCATTGATACTTAAGCCGCCGCTATTGATATAAACGCCGACTGAAAACGTCGCTCCGACATTATAACTGCCCTTGCTTGGCGAAAGAAGGAGGGTGGCTCCGGCTGCCTGAGTCGGCTGTCCTCCAGAAAACAAAAAGCTCAGCACCAGGACCTGAGTCAGAATCAAATGCCAAACTCTTTTTGTTCTGATATTAACCATAATATATCAATCTAATTTCAAGCTTTTAAGCTGACTTGGATATTCTTCTTGCCCCGCTGCAGCCTGAGCATCGGAAGAATGATTACCAGAACGCCTTTTTCTTCGTAAGCCTCGATCAATTCGGGATTTATTTCCTGAGGCAAAATAATCTGGCGATAGAACTCTCCCCACTGGCATTCCTGATGATGTGGCACGATCTTGGACTCACCGGCCTTGAGCTGATCTATCGGCGACTCCTTCTTCCCTTGGATAATCAGGACGTCGTTCTCTTCACCGACCGAAAGCTCGATGTTCTTGATATCGACTCCGGCGATCGAGCCTAAGATTACATACTTCTCAGGCGTTTCGTATATATCGACATCAAGCTGGGCGTAGCTGGTCCCGCTGCTCAGAGTTTCCTTTTTTGCTTCGCCATTTTCAACCTCTTTCAGCTTGCCCTCTTCCAATACGTCGACTTTGCGTTTTAATTTATCCAGGAAAGACATACATTTTGCTGGGTGCGGCGGACTTTGTCGACCGCGCCTTATTAGACAAAATTAATTTCACGAAATTATTATATTAATTATAGCACGAACGTCGTTTTGGACAAAATTCAGAACGGCGAACTAAACTCATCTCGGGCAGGCATATCTTATCCGGTCCAATTATACAGCATGATACTGAAATCAATCAGGTTCACTTTGCCATCCTTGTTTTGGTCGGCGCATGCGTTGCTTGAACCCCAATAGTAAAGCAGGATCGAAAAATCGATCAAGTTAACCTTGCCATCCTTGTTGAGATCAGCGCCAGCA
Organism: Candidatus Falkowbacteria bacterium; assembly: GCA_013336275.1. NCBI lineage: Bacteria > Candidatus Falkowiibacteriota > Candidatus Falkowiibacteriota bacterium. The sequence continues at coordinate 200,261 of JAAXUA010000002.1, read as the reverse complement.
CAGACGCCTGCGCTGACCGACTCACCTAGTCCAACCGGTACTATTTGGCTGAAGTCGCTGTAACCCACGACCTTGATCATGGTTCTGCCACGAACATTGTAAGCTCCTTTGGCCAAGGCTTTCGTGTCGACCGCCAGGCTCCACTTGCCGTTACTGCCGATCGTTCCCTGCTGTTTTACAATATCCTTGGCCGTCACACCCGTCTTGACCGGCTCGATCCATAGCTCGATAGTAGCATCTGGCACCGACTGACCCACGACATTCAAAGTCTCGCCTAATGCCAGATTTGATTTGGCGATAGCCATGGTCGGCGGCACTATTATGGAATTCAAGACCGTTTTGGAATCCTGCTTGATCCAAAACGTATTAGTGTAGTTGCGAGAACGGCGATTTTCCGTATCCGTATAATAAATACCGAATGAATACATGCCTTCGGTCAAGTCTTTGACACCGAAGGAAAATTTAGCGGCGGCGTCAGCCCCGGCCCTGGTCAGCTCCTTGCCATCTTTCAATAAGACCAGACTGCTGTTCGGACTGGACCAGCCCGATAGCGATAAGTCAGGGTTCTCCGGCTTGGGCGGATACGGTTCGGTCGCAACCGGCGATGGACCGCCTGGTCCGCCGCCAGCGCCGCCAGCTCCTCCGCCGCCAGCGCCGCCGCTGCTGCCTGGACCGACACCCGAACCTGTACCGCCTCCTGTACCGCCACCCCCGCCGCCGGAGCCGCTGCCCGACCCTGTGCCCGAACCCGTACCGCCTCCTGTCCCGCCTCCCGTACCGCCGGAGCCGCCATTAGCGTTTGCAACGGAAAAGGTTATGAGATAATCATCCACATCGTTGACGCCGAAAGAGTCGCGGCAACGGACGTAGTAATAGTAATAATTGCCATCGGACAAACCGCCGATGATAGTCGAATGGAACTTTGCGCCCGTGCTTGTAAAAATGCCTGTCATGCTCGCATAAGGCGTATTCGAAGCGATCGAATATCTGCAAGTGCCATCATAATTAGTATTCAATGACAAGATCGTCTGCAGTGTGCCGCCGACCAGGATGCCGGTCGGTGCGCCATTGCTCCTGATTTTCGCCTGGTTGGCCGATACCGATATCGGTGTGATAACCGCGATCATGGCATCGGCGGCGTCGAGCGGCGTTCCCAAATCATCGAACGTTGCGACGTGAACCTGGTAAGATCCGATCGATCCAGGATTCTGTATCAACGTGTCTCCGGTTGACCCATAAACGGCCGTAATGCCTAGTCTGACACGCACGAATTTACCCATACCGATGCCTTCGGAAGAGTTCAGATCCAGAGTGATGCTGCCATTTGCTCCTGTCACGACGCTGGCACCATCATCAATGGCGCTGCTTGCTGCTGCCAACTCACGCTCCGCATATGGACCGCCAGGATTGTCGGCGACAGCCAAATCGACATCAGTATGATCGAAACCCGGCTGGATATCGAACTGTCCGCTAGCCGGAGTGATTATGATCCTGCCGCCAGGAGGGATGGAATTAACTAAAGAGAACCTGATTTCATGAGAAGTGCTGGCTCCGGGCCAAGACCGGGAAATCTTATCACTGACAAAAGCCAAGCGTGAGGCGTCGGCCGAGTAGGCAGCGATAAATAAAAAAAATAGCGAGGCCAACAGCGCCGCTTTGCCGAACGATATGATTGTGCCGATCTTGGGCATACTCACAGCTTTAAATATCTGACGTTATCAGGCTTTTTCTCCTCATCCAATCTCCTGCGGTGGTAGTCGAGATAATAATTGAGCATTATCAAAAGAAACAGGAGCAACACGAAAAGCGCCAAAACCATATTGCTCCGCTGGAGCTCCTTTTCATACTTGCTTACCAACCTTTCCCTCTCGGAAATATTCTTTTCCTTTTCTTTGAGCTGGGCCGCGACTTTGTTATACGGATTCTCTTCGACGCTCATCGAGACATTGGTCGCCGCATCGGCCACATTGATCCGGCACATGCTACCGAGCAGCAAGGCAACGCAAAAGATGGTGGCAGAGGCGGCTCGCGCCGTTCTTGCCGCCTGGCCAGGAAAGACCCCTTCCTGCAACGGGCGAAGCGAATCATCAATTGTCAAATACTCAAGATTAATCATTCCTCCTTGATTAAGATAATCACTTTACACAACGGAAACCGATGCCGGCACCGGCAAAAGACGGCGAAGAAACCATATAGGACGAGTTTATACCGGCCTCCATCTTGTTGTCCCAATATCCTCCGCGAGCAATCCCGCGGGTGCCGCTATTCTTGATATAAAGATAATCCTCATCATAATTAGGGTCCGCGGCCTCCGCTGTCTCGGTCGGCAACGAATTCTCGTCCACGCCGGAAACGAAACCTTGTTTGGGTAAAACCCGGTTATCATACTCGCCATTATAGATTGTCCCTTGGACCCACTCCCAGACATTGCCGACCATGTCATTAGCTCCAGCGGCGGATATGCATTTGCTGCCATACCCGGCCTGCCCTGGCTGACTGCCCCAGTTGCTGTTCACGTTGCAATCGTCCGGGCCCCAACCGATTTCCGGATCGGGCGTGCCCATGGCTGACTGGAACCATTCCCTATTTGTCGGCAAACGCTTGCCCGCTTTGGCGCAAGCCGAAGCGGCTTGGTTCTGAGAGATATTACGCCAAGGCAAAGCGCCTTTGACCGAGGCCGCTTTGCAGTTGACGTTGTCCAGGTTGTTCCTGGTTTCGGTTTGCGTTGCTGGACTGGCATGGGGACAATCCGGTCCGGCCGAAGCCTCATATTTATCGATACAGAAACTGCCGCCGGCCGAGAGTACTTGGACCATATTCTCCGGACAAGGACCGTTTCCCTGCCCGTCGCCAGCGTTCATGAAATTGTCGGCCGCCTTAATGCCTACCGTCGTCAAAACGATCGACGACACGACCACGACAAGCTCCCTGGTTCCTAACCAGGATGAACGCGGCTTTGATTTTAGATTTATTGTCCGGTCCATGGATCCAAGGCTCGAGGCCGGTTAAAAGTGCCGACTGGCTTATTGGAAATTTTTGCCCAAAGTAACGACTATCTTGCCGCTGGTGGCCGGGTCCTCAGTCATCTTGCTGTCACCGCCGACCAATTGGTCAATCGCCTCGGCATTATCAGTGACGTCTGAGCTATATGAGATTTCGGTAACGGCGAAATTGAAATTGGCGGCATTGCCTTTTGAGGCGACGATATAACCGGCTTCTTCCAAGATTTTGGCCGCTTTGCTGCTGACCCCGGTAACGCCGCTGCCATTCAGGATAGACAGCTTGACTTCCTTCTTGTCCAGAGCCTTAGGCAAGGTCTCGGTCGAGGTGGCAGCAGTCGAAGTCGCCACGGAATCAGTGGACGTAGCGACCGCTTCGGTCGAAGTCGCGATTGAGTCAGTGGAAGTGGCAGTCGTTGAGGCTGTCTCATCGATAGCTTCTACTGCCGGAGCGGATGTCGCATTCTCGTTATTGACCACGGTTACGCCAGCGCTTTTAGGCGCATTGTCTTCAGCGGTCTTGGTTGATGACTTCTTATACTGGCTGTAGAAGAAGGCAGCAGCCACCACGATCAGGGCGACCACGATAAAAATCAAGACGTTCTTTAAGAAACTCCAATTCATAGGTTTGGTTGTTTTATTATTTAAATTATTGGTATTAGCATCGCGCAGATTGACAACCACGCCGTCCATCTTGCCAGCCGGCGTTTTGGCTGTCGGCAAGGAGCGGGCCTCGGTCTGAGGCAATGTGCGGCCTAAGCGGCCAGCGACCGCTTCGGCTTCCATCCTGGCCTTGCCGATGCTCTTCCTGATGAACCTCCTGATAAGGAAGATTGTCATCATGACTATGAAAAGCAGACTGCCAGCGACGGCCAAGGTCGGCTTCAGATTGACGACCCAGAAATTTATTTTCCTGACTTCCGATTGCTTGCCTTCTTCGCCATAACTCAGAAACAGCTCAGCCTTCATGCGTCCGGCATCCCAGATGCTGCTCTCGCCTTTCCAGTTGAATTCCCATTTCTTTTCGCTATCTGGCAGGACATTGCCGAATTCAGATTTCTTATTGATCGCGATGACACCGCGAGTCTGGCCGAACATATTAGTGATCTTAACCTCGCCCTCGGGCCGCAGATGCACATTGCCTTTGTTGATGAAACGGACAGTGAAGTCAGCCTCGGTCTTTTTGGAAAAACCTTTGCTGGTCGAAAACTCCCGGACGTCGCCTTTTTCTACCACCTCACCGGCTACCCGCACCAAAAGGAGCGAAGCCAGCTTGGAAGAAATCTTGACCACGCTGCCAGCGGTATTATCAATCGGCTTGTTGCCCACCAGGATGGCGGCATAATGCCCGCCGGGGTCGGCGGTCTGGGGCAGCATGACCTTGAAGGGTATATCCTGACTGCTGAAAGCGCCGATATCGATAGGTTCTGAGGTGATTTCCAGCCACTGGCTTAAAGTATAGCCCTTGCCGGCAGCATCGGGCTCGTTTTTGACGAACTCCACCCCGCCGGATTCACCGGACTTGAAATCGGCGACCTGCGTATAGACCGTAACCGGATAGGCATTATTGTTGACTACTTTGACTACGCTTGACCAGACCTCGCCAGGCTTCATATTCACCTTGAACAGCGGCGGGGTAATGGACAGGATCATCGAGCTGTCCTGCGCTGAAGCATAGCCTGCCGAAAAGCTGCCGAAAATCGCGGCCAAGGCCAATGATGCGATTATTCTTTTGATCTTGCTGCTTGATTTCATAATGATTAATGGCGCGGCCTATTTTTTAAATTTATTATCGGTGACTTCGCTTCTTCTTGCGCTGTCTGGATAACCCGGCTGTGGTGCTTGATGCGGGAGTAAAATAGCCAGACACTGGTTACGAGCAGTAGGAACAAGAGGCAGATCATCGCTAGGAGCCACCAAGGCATTATCCAGAAATAGATGGTGTCTTGGATGTTGCGGTCGCCTGACTTGCCGTACTCAACCTCCAGCTTGGCCTTGAATTTGCCCATCCGCTTACCGGCAGACCAGACGGGTTCGAATTGCGGATTCTCACCCGGCTTGACCAGCTGCTGGTTATAATTGACATCGATACTCTCGACTTCACGCTCGCGCCGGTCATAGATGATAATCGATCCCTTAGGGTAGATGTCCTTGTTGCCGATATTCTTCAGGCCGATCAGAAATTTTACCTGATTGTTAAGATTGACTTGCTTTTCGGTGGAAAAGGCGAAATTCTCCGCTTTTTCCACTACGTGTTCGGTCACCTCGATACTGATCATCATCTGCGGCTGGTTGGCCAGCTGCTCAGCCGCCGCCCGATTGGAGCCATTCGGAAATGTGATGGCGGCGAAATATTTTCCCGGCTGGGCGTTCATGTTGACCGTAATCTTCAACGGCACTTCTACTTCCTGATTCGGCCCAAGTTCGACGACGCCACGCCGGATCTCGATCCAGCGGGCGAGCGAAGTCGCGCGATCCAGCTTGCTCGGGTCGACGAATTCCTGTCTGCCCTCATCCTGTTTGACATCATTGACAGTCGGGTAGAGTTCGACTTTGGCGGCAGTATTGTTCTTCAGCTTTACGGTTTTTTCGATTATCTCCTTAGCCTCCGCCCGCTCATCGACGATGCTTGGCGTAACAGTCACCGCCGAATCCATTGTCTGCGCCGAAACCGTTCTGACACCATGCCCGCTGATCGCAGAAGCCAGTAGCAGGCAGGCGAATATTTTGGCAAATATTTTCATTTTTCTTTGAACTTAAGCCTAAGCGAAAAACAGGAAATAAGTCACGGCCGCCAGCAAAAAGACGACTGCCAACAGGATGGCCAGGGTCAGTCCCAGGTGCATGGCTGGCGATCCGCCCTGGGTCTTCTTGACGTAATACTCGCTGCCGACGCCCATCTCACTCATGGCGCTTTCGATTGCCTTGTTCTTGTAAACTTTCAGGAAGATGAAGATGGCGGCGATCAGAAATGCGATACCAGAAACGACGATACCGATGATCTTCCAAGGAAAAATCCAGAAATATTTTATTGATGTCAGCGACTGCATGCCATTGCCGCCCTGCTCGGCCGAAGTACCATAAGTCAGGACTAACTGGGCCTTGTACTTGCCGAAGCCGAAGTCGCCGCTCCAAGGAACCTCAAAACGACGAGTGCTGTTCGGCAGGATATTAGCTCCAGTATCATTAATCCGCACATTAGCGACCTTGTTGCCAAGCATATTGGCAATCTCGATCGTGCCGCGCGGTTTGACATGAACATTACCCTGGTTCTGGAGCCTGGTAGTGAAGTTGACCTTGAATGGCGTACTGTAAAATTCCTTGTCGGTGACGAAATCACGGACCGAGGCAGTCTCATTGGCGTCGCCAGGTATCTGCAAAAGGATCAACGACCCGGCCTGCTGGGCCACTCCAATGGCGGCGCCCTTCTCGGCCGAATCGATTTTGACGTCCGGGGCGCGGGTGCCGAAAATAATGGCGCCGTAATACCCGCCCGGACCGGCATTCTGCGGCACGGTCACGGTATAAGGAAAATCCGCGCTTGAACCTGCCGGGATGTCGACACCCTCCGAAGTGACTGAAATCCAAGACGACAAGAAAGAGCCCTGCTCTGTCCCCGGAACAATCAGTCTCGGCTTGCCTTCTTCGCCTTCAGCCGTGAAGTCGCGCAAGTAGGCATATATCTTCTTCGGCGATTCGGAACTATTAGTCACGGTTATCGACTTGGTAATGACCTGCCCTGGCGCGACCAGCTCTTCCACTCGAGAGGGGCTCAACATAATCGCCTCTGCTGCCAAGGTTATTTGCGGTACAGCCAAGGACATGATGACTGCAGAAACTAACGAGACCAAACCGACTGAACGCTTTAGATTGCTTAATTTCTTCATAGAAAAATTACTGCCAACATTAAATAAAAATTCTCCTTGTTTTTACTTCGTTGCCGGCGAGCCAAATATAAAAATAATAGCTGCCTATTTGATAGAATTATAGCAATTTTTGCCGCCTTTGACAAAGGAAAATGAGGCAAATTTACGACGGAATTTTCATCCGAAAAAACAAAAGAGGCGCCCCATGCTAGGCGCCTCTTTTTATCGTTTGCAGTATCTGTTTAGTAGATCGGGGTTGCGATGTAGGTCAGGGTACTGGTGTAGTCGCCAGCTTCTTGCAGTGCGGAGATCTGGATGCGGTAAGCGACCTTGGCCATGCCCTTGTCCTGGGTCGAGCCATCAGCCGGACCGTTGTGATACATCACGGCCACTGGAACATTATTGTCGAGACCGCGCCACTTGCTGGAGGTGTAATCCTGAAGGCCTCCGCCAGTTGCATCATCGGTGGTGAAGCCGAAGTGGCCGTAGGTTCCCTCTGAATCCAAAACCGGGGTCGGAGCAGCCCAAGTCTGCGGCGTCGAAGTGGCGCCATCTCTGAAGGCATCGATATCCGAACCTCCAGCACTGGTCAGGTTCTGGTCCTGCTCGAGAGTAACGGTATAGCCGCTATCAGCGTTTGTCGTAACCCTTAATTCTTGAGCCATCACTGAGGATGTACCGACCTGCAAGGTGCCGAAGGCTAAAGACGTTGTCGCAGATGCGGCTGTCGTGGTAGCTCCATTGACTGGGGTAGTAGTCGCCAAGGGGCGAATTTCAAATGTCAGTGTCGAAGCGACAGTGGCTGAAACGTCGACATTGTCAACGATGGCTACCATGGCGTTGGCGCTTTCAATGATCGTGCCGCCAGCCTGCTTTGATGAAACAGGGACCAAATAGCTTCCAACCGACGGATTAGTCGAGGTTGTTACTATCGAATAAGTGCCGGTAGCGATAATGGCATCAGCTTGGCAACGTGCTGTCTTTAGGTTAAAAATTGATCCCGTCGTGTTGGCGGGGCAGGTTGGTGAAGTGATATTTCCGAAAGAAGTCAAATCAACTTCAAACCTTTCACCGATTGCCAACGCGACGTGAGATGTGAAAGTGATCGTGTGAACTGCTGAAACGCCTGCATCGGAATCACTTAATCTATCACTTACGTTGGATAGAGAGGCGGCATTTGCCGTCGAGACGAAGCCGTTGACAGCCACCAAGGAGACGATGGCCATGAAGGCTACGATTTTTCTTAATTTTTGCATGGGGATGATATTGTTAGTTTTGAATAAATTTTTTGGGTTTCCCTCTTAGCCTTCCGCCGGCAAACATTTACCAGGTTTTTCGACCTTAACCCAGGATTTACCGGGGCAAACTTGATAAATATTAAGACTAGTTATTCCGACTTAGGCAAATTGGAAATAAAAATATTGTTATTAAATTTATTATACCATAATTTTTCCTTTTTAGTGAGATTAAGGAAACATTAATATTATTTTTCCACCTCACTAAAATTTATTTTAATATTAGCTTTTTATTCACTTATTCCTAGCTTTGTCAGGCGTTGTTTTTTCAATTTTTACCCGCCCTTATGCTCTTGCCATGTTTTTTATCCACAACTTGATCAGTAAATCCGACTACTTGCAAAAACCCAGTTCGCAAATCAGATTCTTCTGGCCATCGCAAGTCTGCAGACCTTGAGAGTCCTGGCAGCACGGCTGATTTGTCTGGCCGCAAGGGAGGCAACTGCCGTTGTTTAACAGATGTCCTGACTGGCAGAATGGCTCCGTCTGGCAGGCTGGTTGTCCATTGGCGCCGCAAAGACGGCAAACGCTGTCAGCGCACTCCGCCTGGCCGGTTGCCGGACTCAAACATTTATCTCCGACGATACAACAAGGATTCCCTGGCAATCCGCAGGCGACGCAAGCATTATTCTGACAAGCTAAGGCCGTGGAACTGGCCGCTTTGCCCGGACAGGCCGGATTATAACCGTCCAGACCGTCAGTCAGGATGTTGCCATCATCGCCTGCACAGCAAGCTTTGCCTTCGATACCGCACAATTGGCAATTGCCCGATTGGCACGATAGCCCGGCTTTACATTTCGGACCGTCGACGCAACAGAATTCCTCTTGCCCGCCGCAACCGCACTCATCGGCGCAACGGTTACGGCTCGGATCGGCCGGGTCGGTGCAGCATTTCTGGCCATAAGAACAGGTGGGTTCGGTAACGCAACACTTGAGTCCATCCATGCCGCATTCTTGGGCAATCAGCACCTCCGGCTGCTCCCTGCCTTTGCTGCCGAAACTCAAATCGCAGCCTGTGACCAAGAGCAGAAGCAATAATAAGGCGGCGATTGTGCTAGCTTTTTTCATATTCAGTTTAATATGTCGGCACCAGGATGTACTCGACTTGGGTCACGTAGTCACCGGGCTGCTGCTGATCGCTGATCTGGATGCGGTAAATAAGATCGATCGGGTCGTTAGTGACCGGGATCGGGCTGTATCCGACCTCCTGTATGCTCGTTTCAAACTTGGCGTAGCTATTGTTGGGGGCGAAGCGCGATGGCGAAGCGCCTGAAAGCGTGTCATCGCTCGTATGATAACCGAAAGCGGCCGGATCAGGAGTCATGGGCCAGGCTTGCGGGTTGCTATTATCAGCCGCGACCGCGTCAATCGTAATGCCATGGCCGTTAATCAGGTCTTGGTTCTGTTTGACGAACAGCTGATACCCGCTCTCCGCGTTGGTCGAAATCAGCAGGCGATGGGCGCCAGTGACCGAAGTCTCGAATGGCAGATTGCCGAACGGTATCGTTATTTCATCGGTGGCGATATCGGTCACCACCCCTTCAGTCGCCGTGCCTCCTGGCAAACCGGAAAGCGCGGTGCCGAGAGACTCATTCCCAGGGGTCAAACTCGGATAAAAACTTCCCAGATTCGGTTCAACCCCCTGGACGTTATATTGGTCGGTATAGGCTCGGAAAAAGTAGGTCGTTCCATTTGTGGCACCGTTGTTGACGATCGTAAACTCCCATTCGGCAACCTCGTCAGCGTTATGCATATAGGTCGAAGTCGAGATGCCAGACTCGTTATGAGTGGAAGTGGCATCGGAATCGGACAGTGTGGTAGAGATTATCGGGTCGTTGTCAGCATCGACGCCATCGCCGTAATTCCAGATCGATGATGAGGAACCTATTTCGCCGACGAAATTCACATCGCTTGAAAAATCAGAAAAAGTCGAATACTGCAGCTTCATCTTCACGTTGCTGCCGGCCAAGCCATTGGTCGCCTTGATCGAAAGCCTTAATTTGAGGACATTGCCACGGGCGATTCCTGCTGGCGCGACTTCTTCTCCTGCCACCGCCGCGGTCGGGGTCTCGTTTTCTTCATCATGGTACCAGCGCCATTTCTGCGACAGCGGTACATAAGTCGGGCTATTGTCCCAAAGGATATAACCTCGGGGATCACCGGCATCGTTGTCAAAATCTTCGCCAGCTATGTTGCCGAGGAGTCCCATAAATGTCCATTCGGTCGTGGCTGCGCTGCCCAAAGCCACGTTGTAGCCCGATATTCCGGTCGAGGTAGCGAAGCTGCAGCCGCTGATCGTCTTGGACGGGTTGGCTGCCATGAGGCCAGGGGTGACGGTAATCGAAGTGCCGCCATTGGTGCCGAGAACGTATTCGCCATTATCCAGAGAAGTGATGACTGAGGTGCCGGACAAAGATAGCCCGTTAGAATCGGTATTGCCGATATTGTAGCGATCGGCGTTAAGTGTGCCGGAGGTGACGGCTAGGCCGTAGCGTCCGGAACCCTGATTATCTACTGTCGTCGTAGCGGTCGAGGTACCTAACAGCTGCAAGGTGCCGCCATCAACGGTGACGTTAGTGCTCGAGGCCAGCCGCACGTTCGCTTGGCGCTCCGAACCGGAGAGCGAAACGCCGTCGAAGTCGGTCTGCCAATTCCAGTACTCGGTCTGCCCTGCTCCGACGTGGTAATCCCCCCAGATGAAGAGCGAACCGTCGATATTGCCATGATCCATCGAATAGAACGAGCTGGTCGGGTCGATATCGTAAGCAGTGGCCGAAGAATTCCACATCCTGATATCGGTATCAGCTCCGACCTTGATGGTGCCATAAGCGTCCGAGGTGCTGGCTTTGCCATTGATAGTCCGCGAGCTGCCGGCGAAGTGAAGGATCGAGCCGGTCCAGGTGGTCGAGGCGGGGTTGAAGGCATTATTGAAAATATTAGACACTACCAGAGTCGCGGCCGGAGAAAGAGTGAAGTCCTGGCCGGCAAGCAGGCTGAAGCCGTTGGTCGAGGTGGCGTTGGCGTTCACGGTCCACCCCCCAGACGGTCCGTTGAACTCGACGTTGTGGAAAGGCGAGTCTCCCGCATCGACCGTCTTGCCCGTGGCGGCGGCATCGAAGACTACGGTGCCGTTATTGCTGGCATAAGTTCCGTTATTCTGCCAATCTCCTCCGGCATAGAACGGGCTGAAGGCTGAGCCGACGAAAGTGGCGCCGCTGCGGATCGAGAAGTCGCCATTGATATCGAAGACCGGATTGTCGACATTGGTCGTTACCGTGACCGGATTGGTGCCATCGCCGATATATAGATAATTGTTCGTCGCCAGCGTACCGCCGTAGAACGCGTAAGTCGGCGAACCGGCACCGCTGGGCGACAGCTCCAAATTGTAGAAAGTGACCGGCGTAAGATCGATATTGTTGACGGACGTAAATTTGAAAGTGGACTGTTCCGGATTAAAAACACCATCGACTGCCAGCGGATTGCCGTTACCCGCCAGAGTCCAGGTACTAGTACTGGCATTGAGCGTCTGTCCGCTATTGATAGTCATCGGGCCGCGGACCAAGATGTTGTTGGTACCCGTCTTCGAGGTGACATCAGTCCAGACGGCATCGCCGATTTCCAGTCCGTAGAAGCTCCAATCGGTCGCGCCGCCGAAAATTCCGGTACCGTCGATAGTGAATATGCCACCAGTCAGATTGATCGTGCCGTCCCCGGTCGCACTGCCGCCCTTGACCAAGACGCTGGTCGTACCGGACAGTGTGCCCGTAGCCATATTCAGGTTGCCGTTGATGGTCGCCGTATCAGAGAAAGACCAGCCGCCGCCGACACCGGTGAAGGCCAGATCCTTGAAGCCGAAGCCGCCGGTCGTGATATCGTAACCGGTGGAGGTGGCCGTAAATGAGACTGTTTCTCCGGCATTCGATTGGAATTCTCCCAGATTGGTCCAATTGCCCCCGATCGAAACGGCATTCGATTCGGCATTGAAGATGGACCCGGTATTGATCAGCAAATCTCCGCCAATCGCGGCTGGCGCGGCGCCTGGCAGCAAGGCGACCTGCCCTCCTGGTCGGAAAGTGCTATTGGGCCAGATATAAAGCATCTGCGACGCCGGCAAAGTCAGATTACTAGATGCGACGCCGGCCTTGATCTGCGAATTCTGGTCAGCGTCATAATTATTGATATCTGAGTTGGTGATCGGTCCGGCATCATCATTACGGACAACGACCCTGTCCTGGTAAACGTCGAGATTGGCCACGTCGCCTGAACCGGCGTAACGGTTGAAGCTGACGCCATAAGTAGAGGCCGGCTTGACCTCCTTAAAAGCGATAATATATCTTGTACCAGCATCGGGGCCTAAGGCCAGCTGGCTCTTGCTGACATTGCCAGTGCTGGTGGCTGTAGGAAAAATCCGATACGCCGAACTGATCGACTGGTCGCTGGTGCCATTCGTGTTGCGATACTGGGCAGAACCGGCCACGCTCCAGCCGGCCGTCAAAGTGCCCCAAGTGTTATCATCGGCGCTAGTCCAAGCCGCGAACACCAGGGCGCCGTCGCTCTGAGTCGTTATGCCAGTAATCGTGACCGGCGAGGCGGCGGCATAAGTGTTGCTCGTTTCTGGCACATCGATTGCCCAGGTGCTTCCGGAATAACCGGGACGGAAGACATGCATCACGACGATATTATTGACTGCCGAAACCATATTGACGCTTGGGTTGGCGCTCCAAGTTCCGTTGAACTGAGTCCAAAATAAATTGACTCGATGATTGCCTGCCCCATTCTGCTGCGTCAACGTATTCCACGTCTGGCCGCCGGCATTAGAGATGGCCAGCACGCCCGATGCGGCAGCGTGAGCCGCCTCAAGTATAACTAAATCTCCGGCTCGCATATTTACAGGTGGAGTAACGACGGTCGGGTTCGTAGCGCTAGAGCCGTTGTCGGCCGGAGTCGAGGCGGAGTTGAAGTAGGTGATGCCGCCCGAGGCTTCTAGCACGGAGTTATCAAGAAAAACCGCCGTCGAACCTCCGGCTGAAAACTGAGTGATATTATTGAATATGAAACTGCCATCGACAGTCGAAGCGGTAGTGGTGGCGATGAGCTGGGTGCCGATTGCTAATCCGACTACCGGGCCGCTCAGAAGCTGGCTGAATCCGTCATCGCTGTAAACCGCTCCGGAAATCGAGATATTGTCGGCAATGTAGACGCTCGGACGGGTGGCGCCATCCTCGAGCGTCACCGGCTTATTATTGAAATATGGCCGGAAGTAATAAGTCGTGCCGGGAGTGGTGCTGGCGGCTAATAAGGTGAACTCCCACTCGGCTACGGCGCCCAGGGCGTGAGTATAGGTCGAGGCCGAGGTGCCGGACTCGTTGTGGGTGGCGGTGGCTGAAGAATCCGATAAGAGCAACGACGAAACGGCCGCGTTGTCGCTATCAGTGCCGTTCGTATATATCCAGGCCTCCGACGTTGAAGCGATTTCGCCGACGAAATTCACATCGCTTGAAAAAGTCGGAGAGGTCGAGTACTGCAACCTCATCTTGACGTTGCTGCCGGCCATATTGACCGAGCCGATCGATTGCCTGAGCTTGAAATCGGCGCCATTGACGATATTTTGCGGCATCGTATCTTCATCGGCTGTCGGGACGACCGGCGTCTCGGCATTAATGTCATTATACCAGCGCCACTTGCGGGCTTTCGGCGTATAAACCGGGCTATCATCCCAGATAAGGTAACCGGTCGGATCACCAGGATCGCTGTCGTAGTTATCGCCGGCGAAATTGCCTGTATGATTGGCAAAGGTCCAGTTGCTCGAAGCGGCCGAGGCCAAAAATATATTGTAAGCCGCGGTTATTGCCGTGGTGGTAGCGAAGTTGCAGCCGTAGATGACCTTGCCCGGATTGGCATTAATGACGCTGGCGGTCAAGGAAATAGCCTGACCGGTCGATCCAGCTAACTGAAAATCGCCGTTATTCAGAGAATTCACGGCTGGCGAACCGGAAAAATTAAGGCCGCTAGTCCCGGCATTATTGATTTGATAATAATCGGCATTAATGGTGCCAGCACTGACATTGAATGAATAGGTACCGCTTCCCTGATTCGAGATCGTGGTCGGTAAAGTGGTTGAGCCGACCATCTCCAAGGTTCCGCCATCAACTGAAACTGTAGCGCCGGACGCCAGAGCTACTTGTACCTGTCTTTGTGCTCCTCCCAGGTCGCTGCCATCGAAATCCGTCTGCCAGCTCCATTCATCCGTCCCGGCAGAGATGTGGTAATCACCCCAAATGTTTAGCGCGCCATCGGAGTTGCCATGGTCCATCGAATAGAGCGAGCCGGTCGGATCGACGCTATAAGCTGAAGCCGAGGAATTCCACATCCGGATATCGGTGTTAACGCCGACCTTCAAGGTGCCATAGGTTTCAGGCGGAGTGGTGGAAGCGCTGATAGTCTGCGATCCGCCCGTCAGGTAGAGTGTCGTCCCGGCCCAAGTAGTTGAGGCTCCGCCGATGCCGTTATAAAACAAGCCGCCGACCTCGATCAGGATCGATGAAGAAGCGATAAAAGTTCCTGCGGTCAAAGTCCAGTCGCTGGTCGAGGTGGCACTCTCTCCGATCGTCCAGCCGCCAGACGTGCCATTAAAAACCACTTTACTGAAAAGTGAACCGCCGGCGTTAATGACCTTGCCAGCGCTGTCGGCATCGAAGGTTATGGTACCCGCCGAATTGATGAAGGTCCCGTCATTTTCCCAATTGCCAGCTACCGTAAAGCCGCTCGAAGTCGGCGCCGCAAAACTGGCCGAGGCGTTGATGGTGAAATCCCCGTTTATATCCAAAGCGGTATTGCTGGCCGCCGCGGTGACCGTAACCGGATTGGTCCCGTTGCCGATCAGAAGATAGTCCGCCGTCGACAAAGTACCCGCGCCCAACGTATAGGTCGGCGACCCGGCGGCTCCCGGCGCCAAGACGAGTCGATAAAAGCTCTTAGGCGCAAGATCGATTCCGCTAGCAGCGACAAACCGGAAAAGCGAGGTTGAAGCGGTCAAACTGCCGTTGCCGGACAAGGCCGGACCAGGCCCTGCTACCACCCACACCGAAACGCCGGCATCAAGAATGTGGTTCGAATTCAAGATCAAACTGTCGGCGACCGTAGTCGTACCGACGCCGGCCTTGGTCGAAGTTGCGACTGCGACTCCATTACCGAAAGCCAAGTCGTAAAAGGACCAGTCGGCCGCACCGCCGAAATCGCCGGTGCCGGCAAGAGTGAATGTTCCGCCAGTCAGATTGATCAGTCCGGCACCGCTGGCCGCCCCTCCGTTGACGGTGATATTATTGGTTCCCGACAAGGTGCCGGTCGCCATGGTCAGATTGCCATCAAGCGTGGTACTGGTGGCGAATGACCAGCCGCCGCCACCGTTGAAAATCACATTATTGAAAGTCGAGGTACTGTTGCTGATAACGAAGCCTGCCGAAGCGGCAGTGAAGATGGTGGTCTGCGCGCCGGTCTTCTGGAATTCTCCCAGATTGGTCCAACTGGAACCGACGGAAACCGTATTGGCTTCGGCGTTCAAGATCGAAGAGGTGGCGACCACCAAGCTGCCGCCTATGCCGCCCCCGCCCGCAGGCAGCGTCACGGTGCCGCCCGGCTGATAAGTGCTCCCCGGCCAGACATAGAGCCGCTGAGTCGAAGAAGCTGACATATTCCCAGAAGACACCAGGACCTTGATGAACGGATCCTGATCGGCGTCATAGCGGTCGATGGTGGCGTTGGTGACCGGACCGCTATCATCGTTGCGCACGATGATGTGGTTCTGATAAATATCCAAACCTATGACATTATCCGCGCCTGAGTAGCGGTCGTAAGCGACGCCGGAGACAGTCGTGCTGGCAAGATAGACGATGGTACTGCTGCCAGTCTCCGGCATAGTGACATTACCGATAGAAAAGCTGCCGTCAGTCGATGAGGCGGTGGTCGAAGCGACAAAGGTGCCGCCGACAGCTAGATTGACCACCGGCCTGGTCAGGAGGGGCGTCACGCCTTGGTCGCTATAGACTTTGCCCGAAACAACTATCTTGCTCGATTGTTCCTCACCCAAGGTGACTATCGGGGTGGTGGTAGCCTGCTTCCTGGCTTGGACTGCACCCAAAAAATTGCTTTCGTCGCCGCCGGCACCAGTAATCGCCACCTGCTCGACATCTTCATAATAAGCATAGAACGGTTTGCCGTCAGTCGAGACGATGCGCGAACCGGCAGCATAGGTCGAGGCATCAGCTACGCCGAACAGCCTTTTCCCCGGATTGGTCGGGGTAGTGGTGCAGGTCGAACTGGCCACGAAAACATTGCTTGGATTATAAATGCTCAGGGTGGTCGTGCCATGCTTCGGCACGCAAGCTACAGCGATGTAGGCGGCATTGCGCGGCACCATATACTCGGTCGAGAGCTCGATGTCGGGCATGAACATCGACATCGAGACGCCATCAGAGTCGTTATACGAATATGAACCGATCGGATAGGTCTGATTGGTCAGACGGACGGCATTGCCGCCGCCCTCGGTCACGGTAGCGCAAGTCGTATTCAAATAGGCGGCAGTCGTGCTACCGACCTGATTGGTGGCACTGGCGCCGCTGGAACAATAGATGGCAAACGTCGTAGTGGCGGTGAAGCCGATCGGGTTGGTGCCCGAACGGATACCGTAAAGGTCGCGCGTGGTCGCCGGATAGATCGCGCCGGAGTAAGCAGCGGTCGTGGCGTAATACGATGCCAAGATCGGATTGGTCGATAGCAGGCGCCCGGCAGTAGTGATGTTGTAAGCGGTCGAGGCGGCGAAGCCGGGATTGATAGCCGTGGTATTACCCAGAGTGTTGCCGTTATAGATCGTGGTGGTCGCTCGGAGGAACGGAGCGTAGCGGGACCAGGTCTCGGTGGTGCCGGAGCTGAAAGGCATGACGAACTGCGTGCCGGCATAAGAGATCGGCACCATGGTTGCGCCTGCCGCGACGCCCGTTATGCTGGCCTGGACCGGCCCCTTCGCTCGCAAGGTGGAGGTGGCCGTCAACGGCGTAATGGTAGCTATCTGCTGGCGATTCAGATTATAGGTCGTGCCGTTGTTGAGTTGGACTTGGTTATTGTCGATCAAGCTGACCACCGTCACCGTTGTCGTCGAGACGGTTCCGTTCCTGACCACATAGTAGAGATCCTGCATCGTGGCATAGCTGAAAGTCGAATACATGTCGCTGGTCGAGGCGGCGGCGGCGTTGCCGTAATAGAGATAGATCTGGCTGGATGAGGCAGCCGGTATCGAGTCGACCTGGACCCAGATCTGCGTGCTTGAACTGGTCTTGTTGAAATACTGCACCCAGAAATCCAGCTGCGTATCCTGGGCGCTGTTGACGAAACGGATATCCGAACCGTCGGCATTGACGTTGTCCCAGAACCCGGCAGTAGTCGAGGCTATTTCGACCAGCACTTGATAATCAGTCAGCGCCGAAGAGTTGGCGGTGTTGTTAATGGTTATCGGCAACTTATAGGGCCATGAGCCGTTCCACCACGGATCCAAGAGACCATACCCCTGGCCATCGCCCATGGCCTCGATAAAGAATTCGCCTCTGGTGCTCGCCGGATAAGCGATGCGCATCTTGTAATAGCGCGTCTTGCCCGGGGCAAGGGCTTGCCCGCTGCCTTTGGTACTGTTCTTGGCCCGCATCGTCTCGGGTACATGTTTGCGCTTGATTTCCTGGCCGAAGACTTGCTTGAAAACGTTCGGCGGCGGCAGTTCTCCGCCTTCCAGTTCGGCCTCGGTCCAAATATTCCTGTTCAGCTGTTCCAGCTTGGCGACGCTGCCTTTGTCTTCCGGAAAGTGGACCTGCAGATTCACCAGCTCGCGCTCGGTCGAGGCATTGGTAACACTGAAATAGACTATGGCATCCGTGACGCCGAAATAATCTTTGCTATTTGATTTGATAATCAGGTTCTCATCGCTATTGTCATCGGTGAATTCAAAAACGATTTCTTTGCCATCAACAAATATCTTATCAGCCGTCTCGTAGCCGTCATCCAGATCTATTTCTTCCTTATTGCCATCGTACTCGGCAGTCACCCAGACGCTATCGAGATCAAGGCCGTAGTCTCCGTTTTCCGACTGACCCTCGATCTTGACCTGCAGCCCCTCGACATCCTGCCACGACTTGAGCTCAGGTGCGTCAAAGGAAAGACGGCCAGCCTGGGCATAGCCCGCCAAAGCCGCTATGTAACAGTCGCTCGAAGTGGCCTCAGCGCAAGCTGACAGATCGATCTCTGGCAAGTCAGCCAACTCATGCCATTGCTTGCTGTCTGGTGAGTCTGCTCCCGGCATGTCAGTGGAATACAGAACCTTCACGCCCCGGCTTGCCGTAGTGCTAGCCGAAGCCGTCTCACCCGAATTATCACTACCCAGCTCGGCTTGGCCGGCAAAGCTTTGGGCCAAAGACAGATTAATTTTTGCGCCTTTCAGCCTGCCCAGGTCCTTGAGTTCGGCCTTGTCCTCTTTCGCTCCGGCCATCAGGACGACCTGGTCGACAAGGTAATCGACCGCTTCTTTGATTTCAGCAACCGTTTCAACGATGGCCTCGGCCGCCTCTTGCAGCTGGCTGGGTTCCGCCTGCTCAGCTGGGATATCAGTCTCCAGCACCGGTTCTGGCGAAATCTCGGTTGGCTGTTCGGTAGCCTGCTCAGCAGCAGAGGGCTCATCAGACGTGACGACCGGCTCTTCGATTATTACTTCAACCTTATCCTCTTTTTCAGCAGCTGGAGCCGGCGCCTCCTCGGCTGCGGCAACCGGGCTGTCTGCCGGAATATCTTGTCCATCATTTTCTGCCACAGCCTCGGGCTGTTTGGCATCTAAGGCTTCTGCGTCCTGGTCTGGCTCTTCGAGATCGACTTTCATGATTTCCGGCTGTTCCGTGGTAAATCCGGCGCAAACAAGAGAATCTCGTCCGCCCCGATAAGCCGCTGAATTAGCGGCATTGAAATCCGTGCTCGATGCGCCTTCTTCAAGACTGGGGGCGCCGCTTGCGTTACCCACACCCTGCCAACTGCTCGAGGCAGCAATTCCGCCTGAACAATTGCCTGCATAAAGATTGACGGCCTTGATGTCCTCTCCTGCCAAAGCCGCTACCGAATTACGCAAAAGCTCGATCGGACCGACTCCGGTGATGGTCCAAAACAAAAAGAAAAGCCCGATCGCTCCGCGCCAGGCTCTGCCGAAAATTTTCAGATTGTCAGAACTATATTCTTTAATGCCCAAGACCTCATTGGAAATCCGCAAGACGCTAGGCGGCACGATGTCCTGCATTAGGCGGACAGCGGGCCGGGAACGGCGAAGCTCTTGCTTATTTTGAGCAAAAAGACGCTTTGTTTTGCTGATGATTGTTTTAACCTTCTTGAGCATGGGGAAAGGTTAAGGGGTCAGATCAAAATGAGAATTCGCTAATATTTGAATTAAAGGCCGGGTCATTGCCCAACACGCGCTTATCGGAAAGATAATTCATCATTGTCAGTATCAAAAAGAAAAAACTGCAGATTAAAATAGCCAATATCGGCAAAACTGATTTGAAAGTCTTGAAAAAAAGCAGCAAGATATCTAGTTCCATCCTCGCTTTTCTCTGTCTGGTCACAAGATACTCCTTTAGGCTAACCTTATCGCTTTTCTGAGACTCCTTGCCCTGCTTATAGGCCAGAACCGCCTCGGGGGTGGTCATCCACGAGACATTGGTGTAAACCTGCTTGCCGGATATCTTGCCGGAGCGAATCAGCTGGCCGATATAGTCCGGGCTATAACCGGAAATTTTCGACGCTTCCTTCAAGCTGATGAAGTTTTCCTGACCTGGCATACTATTTTGCTAATTTTATATAAATCTCGACCATCGAGATTTTTAAAACCGATTTTCTCGACCATCGAGATTATGTAATTATTATACCATAATGGTCAGAACAGGTGCAAGAGGATGAGCCGGAAATAAAATTAATCAAATACACTGGGTAAAACAAGCCTTTATACAAAAAACGCCCCGGCAGAAACCGGGGCGTAGCTATCGCAGAATATTTGACTATACCTTGCCTAAATCCAAAAATTCAGTAAATTCTATCTCCTTCACGAACTCGGGCATATGGCTGATCATGATGATCGCTCCCTCGAAGTCGTCAATGGCCTTGGCGATAACCGGAATATGACGGAAGTTGATATGATTTGTCGGCTCATCCAGGATGATGATTGCTGGCTGCATCAATACCAGCCGGGCGAAAGACAGCAAGCCTTTCTGCCCCTCCGATAAAGCACCGACCTGCTGGCCCAAAAGATCACCGGCCACCATGAAGCCTCCGGCCACATTGCGCATCTCCTGATCGTCGATGCCGTCTGCGGCTGCTCGTTGCAACGACTCGAAAACTGTATCATTGAAATCCAGCGTGGCGAAATCCTGGCTATAATAGCCGACTCGGATGCCCTCCATTATTTTAGCTCCCTCGTGATTGCGCGAAACCAATGTGCGCAAAAAGGTGCTCTTACCCACACCGTTCGGCCCAGAGACCAGCAACCGGCTGCGCTTGCGCAGAATTATGTTCACTTCCTTGATGATCGGCTCGTGGTTGCGGATGACTTTGACTGACTCGATCTTGACGATCTCGCCGCTGACATCCTGGACGGGGATACTAAACTTGCGGATCGTGCGGTCTTCCTTGCGGACATCGACCATGTTATCTTCCAGTTCGGCTGTCTCCTCTTTAAGCTTCGAAGCTAATTTGCGCATCTTGCCGCCTTTGTTGGCGAAAAAGTTGACTTTTTCCTTGCGGTCCTTGATCTGCTTCTCGAGCTGAGCATTTTTCATCTTTTCACGCTCGACCCGCTTAGCGATCTCTTCGACCACCGTAAAATAGTCGCCGACATAAGTCTCGATCTTGTGAGTGTGGATATCCAGATAGATGACGCCTTCGGTGAAGCAATTCAAAAAATCGGCGTCATGGGAAATTACTATGACTGTTTTCTCATACATGACCAGAAAGGTGACCAGATGGTCAATCCCCTCTTTGTCCAGATTGTTGGTCGGCTCATCCAAGAGCAGGATGTCCGGATTCTGGATCAAGGCGATCGCCAAGAGCAGGCGGGCCTGCTGGCCGCCGGACATCTCGCCGACTTTGCGCTCCGTCGGGATGACCAGATTGACTGCCTCCAGCACCTTGCTGATGCGGCTAGCCAGATTAGCTGGCACGACCTCGAAAGCCTTGGCGAAATAAGCCTCGACCGTCAACTCCAAGTCTTCCCTGGAAACGGTCTGCTTGGCGGTGCCGATAGTACTGCCCGAGGGCATGGAAATCTTACCGCTCTTAGGCTTGAGCTCGCCCTTGATCAGGCCGAACAAGGTGCTTTTACCGGCGCCATTTTGGCCCATCAGGGTAATTTTAGAGCCGCGGCGCACGCTGAAGCTGGCCTCGTCTAAAGTCGGTTTTTTGTGGATATATTCGAAGCTGACTTCGTCAAACCTCAAGATTACTTCTTCTGCCATATGAAATATTATTTTAGTACCACCAAAGAATAACAGATTTCAACTATTTTGTCCATGGCTGCGAGTTGGCAGCGAGTTGGCAGCGAGTGAGCTGCCAGTTCTCTGAAGGGTCCGCAAGGACCGAAGAGAACAGCTTTATACCAGTTCCTCGTAGTCTCCGTAAGGAGCAAGAGGAACAGTATAATCAATAAAGGCTCCGCAAGGACGACGGCAGGTGAGCCGTCGGTTCATCATCAGCTCCGTCAGGAGTGATGATGAACAGCTTTCAGAAAAAATCCTAAAGAGCAGCCATGAAAAAACAAAAAAAACGCCCCTTGGCGAAACATCCCTGCCCTACCTTTAATAACTGCTAATTGCGAAAGCCGTGCCCTGGGCTGATGCCAGAACGTCTGAACCGTAACCGTCATTAGCCAAAACCATCGAACCGGGCAGAAAATCGATCCTCGCCTCACCAGGAGCCGCTGCGATGAAATACAGTTCCGCCACTTGCGCCTTGGCGCTGATGCCCGGTGCCGGCTGCATGCCGGTTACTGCCAGCTCGCCGATGCCGGTCTGATTATCGAAAATGATCGAGAAGGGCGCGTCTTCACCGTCAATAGCGACAAGCGTAAGCGTCTCGGCCGTGTAGGCAAGGCTCGCCTTGGCCACGTTTATGGCCGACTCTCCGGGATTGACCATCAGCCTGACGCTGATGGTCTGACCAAGCGTAACGGCTGCCGGCAAGTCGGCTTCGATGCTGAGCGAAGCGCTCCTTGTGTAATCGTAATCATCGCCCGCCGGCCCAAGAGGTGCGATTTCTTGCGTACCCGCCATAATCGGCTCATTCAAGACAAAGGTCTGATCGGAAAGCAGCTCCTCGGCCAGTGCCGGAGAGACTGTTCGCGGTATCATCATTCCCAGTGCGGCCAGCGGCACGAGAGCGGCAATGACTTTTTTTCTGGCGAGCAGCTTCATATTATCTAATCCAAATTAGTCCTCACTTCCGCCAGCAACTCCCGTTTGCGCTCTGGTGCCAAGTGATGGTCAAGATATGGATAAAGGGTCTCGTCTTCGAGCTTATGGTGGCCGAAAATGGTCTGGATGAAATCTGTGAGCTTGACCGAACCCCCGCTCCTGATGGAAGCCTCGATTTCCGCCACCTGCGCCTTTATCTTTATGTGATCCTTGTATAGACGCCTCGTCGCATCGACCATCGAGCCCTCGGCTAGGTCATCTAGGCTGAATATCGATCTCTCCTCGGTCAGCATGTGCTGCTCCAGTTTCGCCTTGAACCGGCCGAACAATTCGAGACGCATCTCGTCGCCATCAGCCTCGCCGACCTGTCCGATCAATCGGTCAAGCTCTTCGTGGCACTTAGCCATATAATACATTATCTCATCATCCAAGTGGTGCATATTTTAGGTTTTATTGATTATTCCTCTAACCAGGCGTGTAGAAAAATCTTGCCATTGGTAATCAAAACTATCGAACACGAGCTGGGCCGCGACGACTTCCGAAACCAGGTCATTGATCGCGTTATCGATAAATCCGTTGAGCGATTCGAGACGGGCTGGATTGATCCAGCTCTTCGCCAGGCTGAACCAAACGCCGCCAAAGAACGAGGCTGCGCCCGACATGGCGAATCTGAAATCGATACCAGACCCATAAGCCAGCTCGGTGCCGCTATCGACGTTCTGCGGCTCTGATTGTATTTTCAAGACGAAATCTTCAGCGTTGCTATTGCTGTCGTAGCCGTTGCCGGAAAGATGGTGCGTTGCGCCATTGACCATAGTGCCGGCAGTAGAGGTTCCAGCAGCTTTGCGCTCCAAGCTTTCGTATGGTCCGGGGTTGTCGGCGAATGGTTCTAGTTCGAATTCCTGGGCCGTACCGAAACCCAGCCTGTCGATGGCTTGGCCTGATTGGCTGATGATAACAGTGGCGTTGGCAGGAACTTCGCTTGTTGGCGGATAGCTGATGTCTGGCGTCGCCCCGCCGCTGTAATCGGCGGATGCCACCAAGACATAGCCGTGGGCATCGATCTGCATGTTCATGAAGTCATCGACCAGGATGGTTTCGTTGCCCGCAGAATTTTTGAAAGAAAGGACGAATACCGACGTATCCAAAGTAATGGCATCGTCTGTCGGGTTGTATAGCTCGATGAACTCGTCTGTCGCGCTGTCTCCGGTGATCTGCACCTCGCTCAAGACCAGGTTGCTTGGCCTGGTGCTGGCGAACCTGGTCTGGCTGGTGTCGCCCCAGTCGCCGAGATTGCCTGCACCGTCGTGAGCTCGAACTCGGAAGTTAACGACCTGATTCTCGGACATCTGCTGGCCGAAAACTGCGTAATCCTGCTCCAAGGCTTGATTCCACTGCTGCCAGGCCCCTCCGTCGATTGCGTACTCCACATCGTAGCTGAAAATGCCGCTGCCATTAGGCATGTTCTGGTCCGAACCGCCGAAGCTGACATTCAAACCGTTGACCGAATAATCTTCCAGGCTCGTCGTTTGCGGCACCTCGTTGAGATAGGCCGTAGGCGGCAAGAGGTCGACAAGCCAATTCGCTTCAATTGTCGCCCCCTGGAAACCGAGCGTATCGACACCGTATGCTGATAACTCGTGAAAGCCCTCAGATAAGCCGCTGAAGCTTGTCGTCGCACCGACGGATTGCTGCCAGGCCTCCGAATCAAGCTTATAGTGATAAGTCGCCAATTCGTTGGCCCCGAATTCGAAAGCGGCTGTTGTCTGGTTGGTGGAGCTGGCGGGAGCGGAAACGAAAACGATGGCTGGCGGCGTCAGGTCGATCCGCCAATCGTATTGGACCGGCGTCGGGTCAGGGCCGACTGAATCCGTGCTTCTGGCCATAAAGACATGATTCCCCTCCGATAACCCCGAGAGCGAAACCGTATTGCCGGCAGAAATCCACGTTCCGTTATCCAGCTTGTACTCATAAACCACGACTGATTTATTGGATGAGTAGGCGAAGGTGGCTGCGGTTGAGCTAGTTAATGATGCAGGCGAGGCCGTTATAGAGGTTTCCGGGTAAACCGGCGCTTCGTTGATGACATATTTCACGACCGTCTGCTGCTGTTCCGGTTCCGGCGCCTTGACCACCGGTGTCGTGGTGGTGGCCGGCGTAGTCGTTGCCTTGACCACCGGTGTCGTGGTCGGCACCACCGTCTTCACCGGTTCAGGTTTCTTGACCACCGGTGTCGTGGTCGGCACCGCTTTCTTTACCGGTGTTGGCGGCTCGATTTTTACAGGCGCGACCGCAATCGGCGCGCTCGAGGCGACTGGAGCAGCCGGCGGCGGACTTACGGGGACTTTGGTTTCGTTTTTAGGAGGGCTTATCTTGGTAATCTGTTTCTTCACCCCCGAAGCCAGACTGCCGATCTCCTTCTTCACCCCCTCGGCAATCAAGGAAAAAATCGAAGGCGAGGTCGATGAGGCGCTAGCGTCGTTCTGACCGGAGATGGTATCCATGGCCAGCTGGCCGAAGTTGCCCAAAGTCGACCGCAAAAGCTGTATCGGCCGGTATCGATCTTGCACCGATTTGTTCCAAATCAGGGCCGACCATGACAGCATGCTGACTATTACGGTCAACAGGACTACCGCCGCAAAAGCTTGTCCTCCATATGCCAGGCCGCCTTTGATTTCCTTGCGATGCTTGAAGAGGTAGCTCTTATTGGCCTCCTTGGGCGGCTTCTGCTTAAAGCTGAAATTTATAGTAAAATCTTCGCCAGCGATACTGAATTTCTTCAGCCACGAATGGCGTTCAGGTCCATGAGACTTTAGCGTCTTTTTGGCCTTTGATGATTTTGGCGTTTTGTTGTTCACAGCTATTATTATACCACAAACAGCTATAACAAAAAAATGGCTGACGCAAAAAAAGAGCCCCTTCTGAGGGGCCCTTCCAATGATTTAATAATTGACATAGAAATACTTGCTATCGACTTGCCGGAAGCCAGACCCTTCATCGAAGAAGACCCTGAATTCGTAGCTGCCGTAGTCCGAGTTGTAGCTGCTGGTCACGACACTGCTGTAAGGCCAGGTGGTGTTGCGCAGCCTATTCCAAGGAGTGGTGAAAGTCCACAGCAAGGAGTTATTGCGATAGGTCTCGATGGCCCAGCGATGGTCGACTTTGACATCCCTGGCTTGGGCCACGATATAGACCGTGGCGCCTCGGTTGAAGCTATTGCGCGGATTGACCGCTTGCAAGTTGCGCTGGTCGCCGCCATAGGTGGTCCAATTCTCGGCGACCGTGGCCCCGTTATAGCTCCATTTGGCGCTATTGCAGCTATTGTAGTAGCGGCAATCGTAGTTGCAATAATTATTGCTGCTGTTGCAATCGGGTCCGCGCCAGTTGTCGGAGACAGTGAAATTCTTGGTATCAAGAAGCTTGAAGCCCGAGCCGGTGTTCAGATAGATGCGCCATTCATAATTTCCTGGCATGGCGTTGTCGTATCTCGGATAATAACTGCCGAAAGCGTGCCCCATGCCGACGTCGCGCCAAGGAGTGGAATCCTGCCAAACCAGCTGGCCGTTGCGATACAGCTCGGCCTTCCACTGGTAGTCATCAACGATGTTCCGTACGGTCGAGACGGCAAAGATATCGTCTCCATAATTGAAACTGGAGCGTGGGTCGACCGGCCGTATATTCCAATACTCCGAGCCAGAACCATTCTGCCAGCCGCGAGAGACGGTGGTGCGATCGTAGTAATAAGGCTGTCGGGTGCTATTATCGCGCTGGTTAGTCACTTTGAACGGCCTGACTGCCATGCTGCGCCAACCGCTGCCCGTATCGATCGATAGCCTGAATTCGTAATTGCCGACTTCGGCATTGCTGTAATATGGCTGGTAATTGCTGTAAGTCCATCCGCGGCCCACGCGATTCCAGGGCGTAATGTTTTCAAAAACCCTGTTTCTCGGACCGTCAGTCCGGTAAAGCTCGATCCTGTAACGATGGTCGGCTTTGACATCCTTCAGCTGGGACACGAGATACACGGTTTCACCCTGCCTGAAGGACGTTTTTTGCCCGGTCGGCTGTATATTCCAATGGTCGCTGCTCCCGTTCTGCCAGCCGGAGGCAACTACTGCTCTGATCATCGTGTACCTGTTATCCGGATATCTGTCAGGAACGGTACTCCTTGAAACGACCCTGAAGTTGACGTTAGCCAAGCTTTCGAACCCCGCCCCTGAATCCAGCTGATAGTGCGCCCGGTATTCGCCGACCGGCAAGTCGGTCATATAGGGCACGAAGTTCGAATAATTCCAGCCATAATAATAATCCGGATAAAAACGAGGGTTAGTTTCGATCCGGTATTGGCTATTGTTCCGGTAAAGGACCAAGCGCCACTGATGCTGGTAGTTTATGGGACCGACCTGGGCGAAGAACTGGACCTTATCTCCGAGGACGAATTCGGTCCTTTCGCCAGTCGGGATGATGTGCCAGTGTTCGTCACTGCCGTTGGTCCACCCCCGGGAAACGGTAAATCGGCTGTGATCGAAACGTGGAGCGGCAAAAACGCTGGCTGGCAAAGCGGCAAAATTGAGCAGCAGAAGCAAGACCAATAAATTGCTCAAATACCTTTTCATATGGTTTCTTCTAATAGTTAATGCCCTCCTTATCCACATTATATCAATTCTATTGTAATATTGGTACATTAAATATTTATTAAAAAAACCACCTGTCAAGTCCTGCCGAAGAGCCTTTTGATGTGGGAACCGGCGACTCGAAGAAAATCGGCCAACGGATTGATCCGAGACTCTCCCTCTTGCATGCCAAGGTCGGAAACCGCAGTTTGCTTGCGGTTGGACTTGAAGAACTCGAACATCGCTGCATCGTACTCCGACTCATCGTCAAAAATCACCGGCTGTCCGCCGTCTTCTTTCCTTTCAATTGCTGGCTCAGAAATGCGCATATGTTTGCATCGGCTTAAGTATTTTCCCCAGAGACTTCCCTGATCGCTGGATGTTGGTAGTCCTTCTGCTGCGGTCTTCGTGAGTCCGGACATAAAAAACCTTCAAAATAAAAACACCGGACGTGGCGTCCTCGTTTCTGCTTTTGGACGGAGCCCGGTGGCACCAATCCATGTTGTTTTTGGGCAATCGGACCCTGGAAATAGCGAATTTCATATGGTATCTGGAAACACTGCTCGATTCGCAGCTTATTATCCATATCATAGTCGCCAGTCATTAAGCAAAGATTAAAATCTCCAAAGAAACCGCCGTGCCTAAGAAACAAAAAAACAGGCCGCTCCGTCGGAGGGCCTGTTTTTCCTGTACTATAGTCAGATCTTGATCTTCTCTTTCAACTGGTCGATAGCCTTTGTGAAATCGGCTTTCCTAGAGTCGCCGATCGGCCTTCCTGGAGGAACGATCTCATTAGCCGGATTGACCTTGACGCCATTCTTTTCCATCTCGAAATGCAGATGGGGCCCGGTGGAGAAGCCGGTCGAACCGACATAGCCGATCACCTCGCCCTGGCGCACTCGCTGCCCGCGCTTGACGATAATTTTCGACTGATGCCCATAATTGGTCGAATAGGTACTGTTATGGTTGATCGAGGTAAAATTGCCATAGCCGGCGGCCCAGCCCGCATGGGTTACGGTGCCGTCGCCGATCGCCCTGATCGGCGTTCCCTGCGCAGCGGCATAATCGATAGCCCGATGCTTGGTCGAGACGCTGAAAGCTTCGACGTAGCGGCGCCCAGTAGTGAACGGCGAAGAAATATATTTGAAAGCTAGCGGCGCCTTCAGGAACATCTTTTGCACCGAATTGCCATTCTCGTCGAAGTAGCCTTTATTATCTTCCGATTCTTCAAAATAAAATGTCTGGTAGAGCTTGTCACCGTTAAGGTAGGCACCGGCTAAGACTTTGCCGGGCATAACGAAGCGGCCATCGCGATAGCGCTCCTCATAAACGAACTTATACTTATCGCCGACACGGGGGTCATTCGCGAAATCAATGCTCCACTCCAGTCCTTCGGCGAATTGCAACACGGCTCGCTCATCAGCACCGGCCGCCATGGCCGATTCGTAAAGCGAAGAGTCGATCGTCCCTTCGACGGTTTTTTCCCGCACTTCATAAACGATGTTCTGCATCTTGCCCGACCATCGCCCATCAGCACCCTTCTCGATGAAAAGCTCTCGGTCATTATCGACAGCGTACATCAGCTTATTGATCGATCCGTTATTATCAGAGTAAAAATAAAGTTTGTTGCCGACTCGCAACTTGGCCAAGTCATAGACCTCTTTGACGTCGTCATAAATCGCGTAGCAGGCTGACGCATCCAATCCGCCCCTGGCACCGATCTTGTTGAAAACGTCGCCCTCCTCAACTTCCACCTCGGTCATTTTTTCATCCTTTTTAGCTTCATCTGCATTGACGGCCTGACCGACCGTCATTTTAGAATCTGTTCCATTCTGCGTTACATGCTTGTTGCGCAGATTGAAAAATAAAAAGGCAAAAATCAAGGCTAAAAACGCTAAAATTATGTATTTATAAATTGTTTTATTCATAAAAATATCACTTTTAACCATACCAAAAGCTGAAGAATATGGCAACGCTAACAGCACAGATATAAATATTAGAAGAGCCGCTACTGTCAGTAACAATTTAATCTTATTCTTAATAATTGCCTAATAATTGGCATTTATAGTGACCGAATAAAATCTAAGCAAGCTCGTATTTCACGAATGCCCGACTTCGTTGAGTCGACAACGTAACGGGGCAAGCCGCTAACAAGCTCTAACTTTAATAAACATATGAAAACGCAATTTAAAACTCTTTTTAAAAGGTCTGAATCGAACGGATTATTTTTTAATAAAAATATTCGTAAATCGATCAGGACTATAACTCCCGTTTTTTTAACATTAGCTTTGCTGACAAGCATGCTTGTCGTTCCGATCAGCTCAGCGAACACGGCCAGCTCTAAAGGACCGAAAATAAAGAGCCACGATGCTGCTGCCATCCAGCAAAAAAGAAAAAATCGCATCACCGCGGCCCAGCGAGAAGCTGCTGCAAAACGCTCTGCTGCCGAAAGACAAAAAAAACAGGGCAAACCCGTTAAATCTTCGGCAAAAAATATCGCGCCTTCCGTCAAGCTAGGCGTGGCCGCGCCGCAAACGAGCGCGGCTGTTAAATTGGCCGCGATGCCGGCACCAGGCGGAACGCCGAATTATTTCGGCCCAGAGCCCAATTGGGCGTATAGTCCGATTCTAAGAAAATTCGTTGACACCCTGCCAGGCCTACCTCTCGCTTAAAAACCGCCCGAGTAACCGGGCGGTTTTTTTTACTGGCCAATTTTCGGATAAAAAAAGCCGCCGAGTCAGACTCAGCGGCACTGCATTAGCAGTATGGGTTGAAAGAGCAGTTACAGAATGATCGTAGCATCGCGATCGGCGCCTACCGAGATGATCCTGACACGAACGTCGGTTTGCTTCTCGATGAACGCGACAATCTCCTTGAGGGCGATTGGAAGTTCGTCATATTCCCTGATGGCGCTAATATCGCAGCACCAGCCAGGAAACTCGGCATAGACCGGCTCGCACTTATCCATAACTTCAGCGAACGGAATAGCCACCTTGACCTCATAACCCGTGTCGATGGTGTCGGCGCCGTAGTTAAAGGGCTCGCCGACATATTGATAATGCGAACAGATCTTGATCGTCTCACAGCCAGAGAGAACATCCAGCTTGGTCAGGATCACGTCTCTGCCGCATTGCCTCGTGGCATAGCGCAGCACCGGAAGGTCGAGCCAGCCCACCCGCCGTGGACGGCCGGTGGTAGCTCCGTATTCATCACCCGCCATCCTGATGGCGATTCCCTGCAAGAAGCCTTGCTGCGAATTAACGGTGGCGAACGGATAATTGTCCTTTTCTATCCTTCTGTTAACTCCGCTTTCGGCGCACCAGTCAGCCGAGGCATGGCCGCCGATTTCGGTCGGGAACGGTCCGCCGCCGACGCGCGTCATGTAACACGCCTTGGCGATGTTCAGCACCAAGTCGATGTGCTTGTCCTTCAAGCCGACACCATGGGCCAAACCCTGGTCGGTGCAATCGGATGAGGTGACGTAGGGATAGCTTCCGTGGTCCACCGAGAGCATCGTTCCTTGGGCTCCCTCAAGCAAAACCTTCTTTGTGCCGACGATACGCTTCAGCAGCGTATCGGTATCGCTGATCAGGTCTCTCAGCAAGCGCCCGTACTCGACGTAACGCTCGACAATGGCATCAACATCAAAAATTCCGATGCCGTCCGAAAAGAAAAGCCCTTTTTCCAGATGTTCATGATGCATCAGTTCCTGGATGAGCACCGGATCATACTCCTTGAGCAGGACCATCTTTTCCCGAAGATTCCGCTTGAACTTCTCGCGGAAAGAGGCGGGATTCAGCATGTCGTTGACGATCAGCCCCATCCTGGCGTAATGATCGGCGTAGACCGGTCCGACGCCGCGTCCGGTCGTGCCGATCTTGCCAGTCTTGCTCTCGCGCAAGCGATCAAGCAGGATGTGCTGCGGCAGGATCAGCTTGGCATTCAAAGCGATCATCAGATGATCATAGGACAAGCCAGCTTCGCTGATCATAGCCATCTCCTCGAGAACTACTCGGGGATTGACCGCTACGCCGCTGCCGATGATATTGATCTTGCCCTCACCGTCGTGCAGGATGCCCGACGGGATGAGGTGCATGACATACTTCTTGCCTTGCACCCAGATCGTGTGCCCGGCATTGTCGGCGCCGGTGCCGCGTGCTATGACATCGGCCCACTCGGCCAGAAGATCGACGATCTTCCCTTTGCCGGTGTCGCCCCACTGGCTGCAGATTACCGCTGCCGTATTCACCCCTTGCAACATTCTTTCCAGTTTGTTCATTATTCTGCCTCCTTGTCCTTGATTTTAACGCTGCTGCTTATAGTTGGGCGCTTCTTCAGTGATGATGATGCCATGCGGATGGGACTCTTTGAGACCCGACCCGGAGATGCGGTGGAAATCAGCCTTCTCCTGGAGCTCTTCGACGTTTCTGGCGCCGCAATAACCCATGCCGGCGCGCAGGCCTCCGAGACACTGGACGATGACCTTTTCGACGTCGCCCTTGTATGGCACGACGCCTTCGACGCCTTCAGGCACCAGTTTGTCTTTGAGGCTCATCCCTTGGCCATAGCGCTTGCGCGACTCCATGCTCGATTGCATGGCGCCGAGCGAGCCCATGCCGCGATAGCGCTTCATGGGCATGCCGCTGACCTGGATGATGTCCCCAGGCGCCTGGTCCGTACCCGCCAGCATGCTGCCGAGCATGACCGAGTGGGCGCCGGCCGCCATGGCTATGGTTATATCGCCGGTGTCTTCGATCCCGCCGTCGGCGCAAACAGGCACGTGTATGCCCCTGACCGCCTTGGCGCAGTTATAGACCGCCGTCACTTGCGGACAGCCGATACCGGCCACGACCCGCGTCGTGCAGATCGAGCCCGGACCTTGTCCGATGCGCAGCCCGTCAGCTCCGGCTTCGGCTAAGCGCCGGGCCGATTCTCCTTCGGAGATATTGCCGACTACTACGTCGAGGCCTGGATATAGGCGCTTCAGCTCCTTCAAGGTGGTGACTGCTCCCAGAGTGTCGCCATGGGCCGTATCGATTACGACCACGTCGACCCCCTTGTTGTAAAGCAGCTCCGCCCGTTGCAGGGCCTCTTCGCCTACGCCGATGGCTGCACCGACGCGCAGGTTGCCGTTGGGATCCAGATTATAGATCGGGTCCCCTCCGGTCATGATGCGCTTGACGTCCTTGTAGACATACATGCCGGCGATTTGGCCCTCGCCGTCGACTACGGGTATCACCTTCTTCTTGTTTCCGACCATCATGCGGAAGACTTCCTCGAGGCCGATGCCTTGCTGCGCTTTGATCAGCTCGTGCGACATCACCTGTCTGGCCGTCAACTCGGGATTCAGACAGAACTCGAAGTCGTTGTGCGTCAGGAGTCCGACCAGCTTGCCATCGCTATCAAGGATGGGGAAACTCTGGAAACGTTCCTTGTACCCCTTCTCCTCCATGATGCGTTCGATCTCGCCGATGGTCGCCTCCTCTTGGAAGCAGATCGGCTTCTTGATCAGTCCGTTCAGATAGAACTTGACGCTGGCGACTTCGGCGGCCTGATCCTTGGGATTCAGGCCTTTGTGGATGATGCCGAGCCCGCCCAGCTTGGCCATCTGGATGGCCATCTTGCGTTCGGTGACCGTGTCCATGGGCGAACTGATGATCGGGCAGTTGAGGGGGACGTTCCGTGAAAACAGCGAATTGACTAGGACATCGGACGGCAATACTTCGGAGTAGCCGGTCCGCATCCTGACATCGCCATAAGACAAGGCCAAGCCTTGCGCCTCCATCCTTCTGAAAAACCTGTCCTTGGGCATCTTCATAAGCAGTTTCTCCTTTCGTGGGTTGCGAGCAGCTGTCAACTGTCTCTGTGTGATAGTCAATGAGATACGATTAGATTTCGATCATTCCGTTGTCAAAAAAACAAAAAATAGCCTTCCAAACGAAAGACTAAATTGTCCTTTAAATTAGCATTTTTTGGCCAAAAAGTCAAGGCGTTTTCGGGGCCCTGGCTTTAAGCGGATAAACGGCGAACCTATAGGCCAGCAGGATGGCGAAAATAGCTCCCGTCACCCAGTAAACCAGCTTCATAGCCAATGTGCCCGAGTCGCTGCCGATGAACAGGCCATGGACCAGGGACAGGGCGAACATCGGATACACCAAGAAATGCGTCGCCCGCCAGAATTTAGGCGATTTGAGCCTTAAGAAGATCGAAAATAATACGGTCAGAATCAGAATGTAAAAACCGATGATGCCAAGCCCCAGATAAACCGTCTTGTAATCAGAAACGAACGGCACCAGCAAGTCGGACACCGAAAAATTAATGAACTCATCGAAATAGATAGAGATGACGTGCACGGCCAAAGTCACCCCCAAGGATATGGCCAGATACTGGTGCGTGCTCCAAGCGATGACCGGGTCAAGCAAGCGATAAGCGAAGCCGGTCGTCATGCCGGTCCCGAGAAGGATGACCAGGAACATCACCAAGTAGGAAACAACGGCTGCCGATCGTGAGACATACCAAGGGATGCTAGCGACCTTGTCGGCTGGCACTAGCCCCCAAAGACGCTTCTCGCCCGAGTTCGACTGGCTGACGACTACCGTCGAGGACGGAACGCCTGATCCGCCGCGCACGACGTACTCGACTTCACGGTTCTTGGTCCCGAACATGAAGCCGGCCGACCCTATCAGCAGCAAGAAAATGATTGTGGCAAATACCTTGTACATATCAGAAATAATTAAATGCTCTCTCGGAGAATTTCAATCCCCTGTCTTTGAAAAAAATGATGCAAGCGGAGTCTGGCTGCCCGTCGATGAAACGGAGACCCTCTTCTTCCCCCAGGATTAATACGGTCTTCGCGAGGACGTCAGCCCTGGCCGCGCTCGAGGCGATAGCCGTAACCGCTTGGATATTATTATCGGCTGGCAAGCCTGTCCGCGGGTCGATCAAGTGGTGCCAATCCACACCGCCGCGCTGTCCTCGGCGCTTGAATATGCCGGAGGTGGCGACACCGACCTTTTCCCCTTTGGTAACGACCGAAAAAATCTCCTTCTCCGGCTTGTTCGGGTTCTGGACGCCGACCTTCCAGCCTTTACTCCCTTCGGCGTTGCCCTTGATTACCAAATCTCCACCGGCCGATATCCAGAAATCCTCGACATCCTTAAAGATGCCGTCGGCCAAGCGGTCCACTATATAGCCTTTGCCTAAGCCGCCCAAATCGATTCTCAGGCCGGCTGGTTTTCTTACCAAATTACCGTCGATTACCAGTTCGGACATCCGTGGACGGGCGGCGAACCGTTTGCTGATTTTGCCAGCATCAACCGGCTCAGTCTCCTCATCCTGGGCTCCAGCCACGAAGCTGCGGTCATAACCTATATCTTCGAGGCTGCCGATGATGGTCGGATCGAACAGACCGCCGGTCTCTTCATGGAGGCCTTTCGCCTCACGCAACAAATCAGACATAACCGGACTGGCCTCGAACTCTCCGGCCGCCGAACTGTTCAATTTATAGAGCTCGTTGCCGACAATGAAGCGGCTGAATCTCTTTTCGAAATCATTGATCTCTTTTTCAGCCGAGTCGATCTTATTCTCTTCCCCCGGCTTCAAGGCGGCGCTGATGATTATTTCCGTGCCCAACGCGCTGAATTTTTTCCAAGTCATATGGATTTCATCTTATCTGTTTATTCTGATTATGGGCTCAAAATCATTAGGATTTGATTAAGAAGGCGTGGTTCTAAGAAACCTTGGTTGTCGGCTGCGGTTCGGCGGCTGGCTGTTGTGCCACAGCCGGAACAGACGGCTGGACCGCTGGTGCAGCCGGTACGACAGGGGCTGGGGTCTTGGTCACTTTGCTGCCCAAAACTTGGGTGGTCGCCGGCTTAGCTGGCGGGACGGCTGCTGCCTGGGCTGGTTTTAACGCAACATCTTGAGGAACCGTTGGGGCGCTTGAAGTTGCCGCCTCAGTATTGGCTGTCTGAACCTCGCCCGCTTGAGGCAACCCGCTTTCCCGTGGGGCGGCGGCTGGCGGGATGGCGGCAAACACCTCGATCCGCTCCTTCTTGGAACCGAGCTTGTAACCGCCGATCCCGAAAACCGCGACCAACGCTGTCAATAATAATGTGTCTAATGTTTTTCTCATATGCAAGTTTGTTTAATCGTCGTCATCGTCATTGCTTCTACTCCTGCTGCTGACTGGCGTGGTAGGTGTAGGCGTCGAAGTATTCACGGTGGTAGGCGTCGTGTTTGATGAGGACCCGGAAGCGGCCGGAGCTGACGCCGAGGTAGTTGGAGCCGGCGCTGGCGCAGTAGGCTGGCTGGCCGTAGTCGGGGTGCTCGGAGTGCTCGGCGCAGCGGGAGTACTGGCCGGAGCAGAGGCCGAGGTGACCGGGGTTGGCGCCGTACTTGGGGCAGTCGCTGTAGTCGGTGTGGCAGGTGTGGGGGCTGTGACGGTCGGGGTGGTGTGCGCAGGGGCCGAGGCCGAGGTGACCGGGGTTGGAGCGGACGCTGTTTTGCTGGCGGTTGCGGCTGGCGTAGCCGACTTAGAAACTGCAGCAGCTTCCTTGACCGGCGAGGCATGAGTCACCGGGGCTGGAGTTGGAGCCGTGGTTGCCGTAGCAGCTTTTTTTACCGCTGGCAACTGAACAGCAGCTGCCGTTGTGTTGGCGGCATTTGCTTCCTGGGCAACTTCGGCCAAGGCCAATATTCCGGACCCAGTGCTTGTGCCGGCGGCATCGGCTGCAGCCAAAACATCAGAAACCGGGAGACCGGACTCTGCCATCACCACCGGAACTTCTGCTGCTTGCGCCTCGGGCGACGAATCACTGTTTAACAAGTAGTTGGACAAGCCAAGCTTTTCCAGACTATCGAGCGATGGCGTAGTGCCTGGATTGGCGATCAGATAGAAAGAGCCTAGCATCAAGGCGCCGGAAAAGCCCATGGCATAAGCCACGTTTTTGGTGCCTGCCAAGGCGCCGCTGCCGGTCATCATCGAAAAGCCCTCCATTTCGATCTGGGACGGCTTGACGCCGAGACCGAGCAAATCGCCTTTCATCGCCTTCATGAAAGGCGCCGGGCCGCAGATGAAAAAAGTCTTGCCTTCATGGCCACCGACGAATTCGTTTATAACCTGACCGTCCAGGCGTTTGTTCACCACCCTGCCGGCAACTGGCAGGATGTTCTTGTCAGTTACCGAGAACAGCGCTCGCAAATTCTTATTCTTGGTTTCGAGCGCCTTGATCTCCCGGTAATATAGTGTCCGCTCCAGTGTCCTGTTGCTATATAGCAAAGTCATCCTGTTATCGAGTTTCCTGTCGGTGGCATATTTGAGGGCGCTGTAGAAAGGCGTGATGCCGATGCCGCCAGCCAAGAAGACCGCATTCTTGTGCTTGGCCTCATCGAAGACGAAGTTGCCGAACGGGCCATTGACGATGACCTGGTCACCTGGCTTAAGGCCTAACAACCCTTGGGTGAATTTCCCGCCAACTTTAATGCCAAGCTTGATGTGGTCGGTTTCAGTGGGTGAGCTGGCCAAAGAAAAGGCATGTTTGCGCTCAAGCAAGCCCTTCGCGTTTGTATAGGCAATCATCACATACTGCCCTGGCCTGAACGCAAAAACCGGCCGGCCCAGCCTGTCGGCTAATTCCAAAGCTACGATCTCAGGGGTCGGCTGATGGATTTTACGGACAAAATACCTATATTCCATATATAGTACCGTTAATAATAATGAATAATGCATATATATTACCCCTTGAACCGCCTTTTGTTACATCATTTTTCCTGTGATAACCTTAGCCAAAATAACCCGACAAGGGGCCGTTTGTTCTGGCCCGGGGCAATAAATATGTTGACAAATTAGGCAAAATATGCTAATATAAAATATTGTTTTTTTGAAAATTGCACAATTCAGCCCTGTCAGCTTTCTGCCAACCCCAAGAAGTCCAACCCCCAAGAGGAGAAAAACGCCATGATGAAAACGCTCAAGATGTACCGGAAGAAGAAGGCCCTTGAGAAACAGATCCGAAGCTTAAACCTCTTCCGTCTCAAGGTCGCCCCCTTGGCCATCCACGGCTTCATCCAGGAGTGCATGCAGCTCAAAGTGTCGAATATCTTCGTCGAAAAATGGTTCCGTGAACTGACCGACTGCTACGTCGCCAAGACCATGCTGTTGGTCCACGGGATCGATGATCTCATCGAGATGTTCGAGACAATCACCATGGGACACATCCGGTCCCGCCTGATCGAGAGCTACGCCGCTCGTACCCGTGACCTGCGGAGCATCATCCTGCTCCTGAACCACGTCTGCAAAGGTATCAAAAGCGGAAACGCCAACGAGGACGCCGCCCGCGTCCGAGACCTTCTCCGCAGCCGCGGCGAAGAACTGGCAGCCCAATCCGGCCGCACCATGACGCCCACCAGCATCAAGATGCTCGCCGAAATCGTCGATGACAGCTCGAAAGACGGCACCGATTCCCGTATCGCCGAAGACCTCATCATCAGCTTGGCTATACCCAAGGTTAAGCACGACGTGATTTCGGCCACCGAGATCGCCGACGCCTTCACCCTCCAGACCGCGAAACACCGTTTCCTCCTGGCCTTCCTCGAAGACAACGGCCTCGCCAACACCTGGCAGGCCGGCCGAATCGCCGAATCCATCAGGTCGTCCCACTTCGGCGGCAAAGACGTGGCCCAGAAAATCCTGGACATCGCCGATGAGACCGGACTTGATCTCAATTTCCGGCTCCGGGCCAAGCTCGAGCAGCTGCTCCGTGAGGAAAAACCCGGTCATGGCTCCATGATCGGCGGCCTCCTAGGCAGCCTGCTGCACAGCATCATGGATGATGACTTCGACGGAACCTCCCTGGAGATGATGGGTGCGCTTGCCGGCATGCCAGGCATGCCGTTCGGCTCCATCCACGACCTCATGGAAGACGGCGAAGACACTGACTCTTCCAAGTGCCTTGAATGCCCGGGACTGCCTTCGTGCCCCGACCTTAAAGCGGTCATGATCCGCGAATCCCTGGGCATGGATGCCCTGGAAACCGGCCACCTCCGCCAGCCGAAGATGACCAACATCACCGAAGGCAGCGAGGAAGAAAAGCTCCAGCAGCTCGAAACCGAACTGCGCCGCATCTGCACCGAAAAAACGATCGACGCGACCATCGTCAACGGCATGCCGGCCGAAATCTTCATGATGATGAACTTGGAAAAGTTCTCCCCTGAAACCCAGGGCATTATCATGACCGCCGTCATGAGCGACGACCGGATCGAACGTCTGGCCGACTGAATTGCGCAACCCGCCTGACCGAGGGAAGACTGGAAACGATAACGTTTCGGGTCTTCCCTCTTTTTTTATCCTTGCCATTACCCATCTGAGCCAATATAATAAGCTTATGCAAGTACCAGTCAGAAAACCCGGGAAATACACCCACTTGAAGCCCGATCCTCACATGACAGAGGATAAGTTCAACGAGCTCAAAGCCAAGCTGGAACGCCTGAAAAAAGTCAGCCACCCGCGGGCAGCGGCCGAAGTCAAGAGGTTGGCCGAGATGGGCGATTTTTCAGATAACGCCGCCTACAGCATGGCCAAGGGCCGCTTGCGCGGTATCAACCAGCGAGTCATAGACATGGAAGAGCACCTCAAGCAGGCGGTCATCATCAAGCCTGGACCTAAGACCGGGCTAGTTGAGCTGGGCAGTAAAGTCACGGTCGAGGTCAATGGCAAAGAGAAGACCTTCCTGATCCTGGGCTCTTCCGAAACCGACCCGTTCTCCGACGTCATCTCCCGCAACTCCCCAGTCGGCCGTGCCCTGCTCGGCGGCTCGGTCGGCGAGGTCAAGCGCGTAATCACCGCCAGCAAGAACGTCGAATATAAGATTGTAAGAATCGAATAAGCCTCATATAACAAAACAAGCTCCTTTCGGAGCTTGTTTTGTTATAGGTATGATTATCGTTCTTCGCCGTACTTCTTTTTCAGCCGCTCGATCTCCTCTTTGAGTTCAATCATTTTCTTTTCACGTCCCGACATCATGATGTTCAACTCTTCCAGCTCGGCGTTATCCTTGTTGGTCTTTTCAACGCTGAGCTTGAGTTCGTTCTCATCATAGCAGGAGCCGATGTAGCCCAAAAATGTGCCGTCGTCATCGAAGAATGGGCTGCCGAAATCCAAAAGCCAGTGATAGGTTCCGTCAGCATGCTTCAGCCGGTACTCGAGCTTGAAAGATCGGCGGGCATTGAAGGCTTCGAGATAGTCAGCTACGCAAGCCTGGAGCTCGTCCGGATGCACGCCCTCGACCCAACCATCGCCCATTTCCTGGTCCATGGTGCGTCCGGTAAATTGAAGCCAGGCCTTGTTGAAGAAATTACACTTGGCATCAGTGCCGGCCCGCCAGATCGGATTGGGGAAATTATCCAAAATTCTCAAATAAAGCTCGCTTGGTGTCTTTTTTTTGCCGAACATATAGTTGGTTTGAATTATATCCGCCCATGGTTTTCTTTATCCAAGGGCTGATTCTATTTTAGCACATAAGCCGCAAACAAAAAAAGGCCCCTAGTCGGAGCCTTTTCCATATTATCAAGCTACTTTTTGGAAATACAGGCCCCGTTGGCACAGCCGTCCGGACACTGGATCCTGACAAAGCCCATCAACCCGCCTTTGCAATAATACTCGGTTAAGGCGCTGCCGTTGCAGGTGTCAGCGTAACTGCGCTTGATAGTCTGACCGGTGTAAAGCAGCGAGCCTCGCTGGAATTGGTTCTTGCCGCTATCGGAATCGACGCACTGAGGCACTTGGAAATTCTTGGAAAATCTGACGATCTTCTCCTCCACTCCTTTGCCATTGGCCTGATCGTAAGCGAAAGAGATGATCAGGCTCTTTGAAAAATCACCGGCAAATTTCACATCGGTGGACGGGCTGAAGTTATAGACCGGGCCGTTGCCCCAGCGCCAAGTGCTGCGCTTAACGTTCTTGCCACACTCGATGAAGACATTGACCTCGCGGGTGAAGATGCCGCCTCCAGGAGAAATGTTACAGAACCTCTGGTTCGCGTCAAAAGCTTTGGCGATTTTGACTTGTTTTTCTGCCGCCGATCCTTGAGAATTGGGGCGGTAGCGGTATTTGAGGTTTAGGGTCCTTTTCTTGTCCGCGGCAAACCAGGTCGAGGTGCTGTTCTTGAATTCGATCACCGGTCCCTGGTCCCATTGATAGCTGGCGGCCACGACGTTCTGCCCGCAATTTATAGTGACGTTCCGGCCGCGGAAATGATTGCCTCCATCCGGAGACAGGATGCAGCTTGTCGGGTTGGCCGGAGCAGCGATGCTGAATCTGATATGATAATCGGAAGTGTTGGAAGCGCCGCCGCCGTTCTGGCATTTGACGAAATACTCATAAGACTTGCCCGGCTTCAAACCTGGCACGGTGACCGTATGGGTCACGCCATTAGCCGTGACGAAAGGCTGCCGCTCCATGGCAGGATAACTCTCGTTCGGTTTGAGGCTGTAGCGGCAGCTGGCCGGCTTGTCAGTATTTACCCGCAACGTCGCATGGTCAGCC
This sequence comes from Candidatus Falkowbacteria bacterium, assembly GCA_013336275.1. Taxonomy (NCBI): domain Bacteria; phylum Candidatus Falkowiibacteriota; species Candidatus Falkowiibacteriota bacterium. The sequence continues at coordinate 159,465 of JAAXUA010000002.1, read as the reverse complement.
GTCGCCGGCAAGATGCTGGCCGGATAGCCGCCGGAAATCAGCGGAGCCGTGACATTGAATTCGAAAGTGGTCACAGAGAACGGCTTGAAACTGTAATTGAAATCGCCGCTCACGGACAACGTCTTGTCCTGAGTCGTGATATTTTCCTTATACCCGTCGTCGCGATAAGGATGAGCCTCCATCGAAGACGGAGCAATTTCCGAAACCTTGACGGTGGTATAGTCGATATTGGTCCTGATCGTGGCCAAGATGGCGCTGTCCTGGCTCCGGTTGACCACATTGATATAATTTTTGGTTCCGTTCTTGCTGGAAATTATAGATAAATACGGGATATTCTCGCGCGCCTCGGTCTGGAATTTCTGGGCATTGTAGGTCGGCACGTTCTCGATCTTAGTTTCGACCAAGACATTACCGGTCTTTTCCGACAGCAGCTTGAAGACCGAGAAGATCGGCCAATAGTTCTGGCCCTTGATATCATCGGAAAAATACTTCCAATAGCCGGTCGACAAGTCTTTCCAGATATTGGCCTGAGGAATGGCCTCTTTGATCAATGACTGGATATGCAAGACATCGAACAAGGTGGAGCGCCAATCGTATTGCTGCCCCCAGTTCGGATAGGCCTCGACGCCGTAGCTCCAACCGTATTCGGTGATGAAAATAGGCATCTGGACCTTGTATTTGTCCATCAATGTCCTGATGCCCTTGATCGAGTCTTCAGTCGAAAGATTGGAGGCAAGGAAAGAATAGGTCCAGGCTTTGGTATCGACGAAATCGAGCTTGGTCTCGTCGGAAAAATTATTGACCAAGCTGATATTGGCCGCGAAGATGTTCTTGTCCTGGCGGCTGGTCCAGCCGTAATAATCATCGGCCAAACGGAAGGTTATGGTGTGTGCTCCGGCTTTTACCTCATGTTCCCTGCTTGAATACTTTACCCACTTGCCCCGTTCGGTGTTGGCGACATCGGTCCAGGAGCAGTCCTTGTCGAAACAGACCTGCATGGTCGGAACAGGATCGCTGTTTTCCGGGGCTTGGTCGCCTATGGCGTAGAAGGTGAAACGGTATTTGCCGGCCTTGAGGTTGACCTTCTTCTCGTATTTGTCGCTGTTCATGTACAGCGAGTAGTAATTATAATAACTTTCCGGCTCGTAGAAGTGCGCTACGAAAAAATCGAATTCGCCAGGCTTCAATTTCGAAAGCAGCTGGGCGTTGGTCCAGCTGACAGCCTTCTCGTCGCCGACCACGCCGCACTTGACCCTGCCGTCGACCGCCTTCATGGCAGCGCAGTGAGCCCGGGCATCGCGCAGATAATCATCGACGCTCGTATAGGCCAGGTACTCTTCGTTGCCCATCTCCCAGTTGATGATGTCATAGCCTTTTTCGATATTGGCATACCTGACCCAATCGGCCGAATCCTGGGGAGTCAGATGGATATTCGTGCAAATAGTCGGGGCCGGCAACTCGAGCAGTTTAGCGTACTGATACCACTGATCGATACCTTCCCAATAGATTTTCTGATATGGCCGATAACCCGTCATGGCTTCGTTCTTCCAGTTATAGGTGCGGCAAGTGGCGCCGCCGAAACGGAGATTGGTAAATTTGATGGCCTTGGCCACGTTCAGGGTGTTCTGATCGAAGCCAGCATTCTTGTCCCAAATGTTATCCAGAAAAGGCATCTCGACCCCCTCGCCGAAAATCTTGTCGCTGATCGTGCCCGAATCCTTGGAAAAATCGACCGAAATGATCGGCACTTGGCCAACATCGCCAGCCTTGGCCGGTCCGGCGTCTTTTTTGGACGCAAAAAAATCATCCAAACTGAGAACAACCTGGATAATCACGCTGGCGGCAAAGATCAATGTCGCCGTTATTACGATAACCTTGCTTTTCCAAAGCCTCATTGGTGATTTGCTAACGTTACTTAAAAAATCATAATAATATATCACGAATCCAATGTTTTGTCAATGCCCAGGAGATGAACAAATTTAGCTAAAAATAAACAAAAAAAAGCGCCTCAGCCATTGTGGCTGTGACCCTTCTTTATTATTCGTTTGATATTAGCAGTCAGATCATGATTTCCAGAGCTAGGACCAGCTCATCCCCGGCCTCGATACCTTCCTTTTTTCTGATTTCTGCCTTGAGCGGCAAGATGTAGGTCCCTTTCTTCTTGTCAGGGAAAATCGAAGTCCGCCAAACCGTCTTGCCGATCGTGGCATTGACCGGCAAAGAGCCCCAACCGCGGCTCATGCTACCGAACAGTTCCCTGATCTCATTAGAGATGGCTGGCGGCACTGAGACGAAATACCAGCTGCCCGCTCCTTGATACAACCAGACTTCAGCCTTTATTTCATAACGCAAACCCTTCATATGATTGCCGATTTAATAATCTTCAACTCTGCCGATACTTTCTCAGACAAAGATTAACGCCCCATCAATACTATAATCATAGCAGCAAAATCGCGGATTCCCCAGCTCCCGGAAAGGGCAACGTAAGCATTTGCAAATTAGCTATTTTTGCCTTTTTCCAGTACAATACAGGAATAATAATTTTCTTACCCTATGTGTTTAGCTGTTCCCGGTAAAATACTCGAAGTCACCGGCGAAATCGCCTTGGCCGATTTCAATGGCATCCAAAAGGAAATCAATGTTTCCTTGATAAAAGCCGCGGTCGGCGAATATGTCGTGGTTCACGCAGGCTTCGCTATCGAGAAGACCGATGAGAAATCGGCCAAAGAAGCTTATCAATTCCTGAACCAATGAGCCAGAATCCGCAGCAAATCATCTCCAGCATCGCCGCCAAGGCGCAGAAACTCGATCGGCCCGTCAAGCTGATGGAACTCTGCGGTACGCACTCCCAATCAATCGCGATACACGGCCTCAAGAAACTTTTGCCGGCCAATGTCTCTTTGGTCACCGGACCCGGCTGCCCAGTCTGCGTCACCGACCAATCAGATATCGACGTCATGGTCGAGCTTGCCCTCAACGATGTCCCGGTAGCCATTTACGGCGACACCCTGCGCGTGCCTGGCAACGTCATGAGCCTTGAGGAGGCCCGACGGCGCGGGGCTGACGTCAATATCGTCTACGACACGACACAGGCCCTGGAGCTGTCCAAGTCCAAGCCAAGGCTGGTATTTTTCGGGCTCGGCTTCGAAACTACTACTCCCATGACCGCCTGGGCCATTAAAAAGGGCCTGACCGTCTATTCGGCCCACAAGCTTTTCCCACCAGCCATGGCCGCTCTGTTGGCCAACAAAGATAATCGCCTCGACGGTTTCATCGACCCTGGTCACGTCAGCGCCATCATCGGCACCGCAGTATACAGCCAATTCAAAGTTCCTCAGGTAATCGCCGGCTTCTCGGCCGTGGACGTGCTCAAAGCCATCGACATGCTACTCAGCCAGATCTTGGCCAAAGAGCCGCGAGTTGAAAATGAATACACCCGAGTAGTACGAGCTGAGGGCAACAAACGCGCCCGTGATATCAGCGACGAAGTTTTCCAAGTGACCGATGCCCGGTGGCGCGGTCTAGGGCTGATACCCGGCAGCGGGCTCGAGATCCGGCCAGCCTTCAAGGATCGAGACGCTTCGCAGATATACAAAAAAATTGTCAGCGAAGTCAGACACCGACCAGCCAAACCGACTGCCTGCAAATGCGGCCTGGTGCTCCAGGGACTGATCGAGCCGACGGACTGTGCCCTGTTCGGCAAGGCCTGCAATCCGGACCAGCCCTACGGCGCTTGCATGGTTTCGGTCGAGGGGGCGTGCAATATCCGCTTCCGCTTCAATCAATAAAAAATATGCCAGAAAATATCAAAACTATCGAATTGGACCAGGGCGGCGGCGGCGAAAAGTCGTCGCAGCTGATAAGCATCATCCGCAAGACCCTGGCGGTCAAAGGCGCCTGGAAGAACACCGGCGATGACGGCGCCATATATGACTTGGGCGGCAAGAAGCTGGTCTTCACTACCGACGGTTTCATCGTCGATCCGATATTCTTCCCTGGCGGCGATATCGGCAAGATCGCCATGTGCGGCACCATCAACGACCTATGCGTCATGGGCGCTACGCCGATCGGCATCTCTCTGAGCTTGATCATCGAGGAAGGTTTTCCGGAAAAGGACCTGATTACCATCATCAAATCCATCAACGAAGTCTCGAAACAGACCGGCGTGCCGATCGTCACCGGCGACACCAAGGTTACGGAACGGGGCAAATTAGATAAGATCGAGATCACGACCGCCGGTGTCGGCTTGGCCAGCAAAGTCATCGACAACGCCGGCGCCCGTGTCGGCGACCTGATCATCGCCTCGGGCAATCTGGGCGACCACACCGTCGCCCTGCTGTCCAAGAGGTTCGATTACCGGACCAAGATCAAAAGCGATTGCCGGCCGTTCATCAAAGAACTCGCGAGCGTCGGCAAATATCTGACTTCAGCCAAAGACCCGACCAGAGGCGGCGTGGCCGCCGTCTTGAACGAGATGGCTGACAAGGCCAAAGCCCGATTCGTCCTGGACGAAGCCACTCTGCCTTTCGGCAAAGAAGCCGTCGCCTTGTCCGAGCTTTTAGGCATCGATAAATTCTCTTTTCCTTCAGAAGGCCGCTTCGTGGCGACGGTTAGCCAGCGCGATGCCGGCAAGGTCCTGACCCCCTTGAAGAAATTCAACAAGGAAGCCAAAGTGATCGGCCGCGTCGAGAAAGGCCGCGGTGTTTTCCTCAAGACCTCGCTCGGCAGTGAAAAAAGGATCGAAACGCCCAGAGGCAAATTAATCCCGAGAATCTGCTAGCAAAAAATAGATGACCTGACCGAAACTTATTCCCGCGTCCCCGCGCGGGATTTTCGTACTCAGATATGCGCCCTGGTCGGCCAGGACGGAAGAAATGATTTTGTTATTAGCCATGCCGCCGGCAAAATAGATCGGTGCCTGTCCGGTCTTGGCGATTTCACCGAGGCCGTCGGCGATATACTTTTGCGCGGTGGCGGCCAGGCGGCGCTTGTCCCCATCCAGGCGAGCCGCCAGATAAGCGAACAGCTCGGTAGTTTTCAATATGAGCATGCCATCGTCTTCGGTTACGGCGGGTTTGAGCAGATATGGCGTCGAGGAATTCTCCTCCAGGCAGGCGATTGGTCCATGCTTGCGTTTCCGCTCGTTGGGCGAAAAGCCCAATAGGACGGCGGCGGCATCGAGGATACGGCCGGTGCTTGAAGTCTCATAGCAGTTGAATCGCTGTGATGCTTGGGCAACAAGAAGATCGAATGTCTTTTTAGGATAATATTGCTTGATCAGGCTAAAAACTTCGGCTGGACCAAGAAACTTGCCCAGGACACTGACCAAGACACGGGCCGGTTCCCTGATGGCCAGGTCGCCGCCGATCAGAGTCTGATTCTCCAGATGGCCGATCCGCGTGATTGAAGCCTGTTTTTTAGAGATATTGATTTTAAAGATTTCCCCGCCCCAGATCAGCCCGTCATCGCCCAGGCCTGTACCGTCAGCGGCAATACCGACGAACGAATCCGGATGCGTCTGCCCATCGATCAGCCGATCACCCACCGCCGAAAAGACGTGGGCCAAGTGGTGCTGGACCGTTGCCAGTCGCGCCTTGTTTTTCTTAGCCAGCTCCCTGCCGTATATCGTCGTCAGGAAATCCGGGTGCAGGTCGGTCAAGACGACTGTCGGCACAAGCCCCTCTCGCTTGAGGTATTTCTGCAGGGCTGATTTGAAACTGCGGAAATTTTTTTCTTCAAGTAGGTCGCCGAATGACTCCGAATGATATATCTTGCCATTCGTGCAAACTGAAAAATTGCCATCCGACTCCGGACCCATGGCAACGATGACTTCTGCGGTTTTTAGCGGCAGGCGGTATTCCATAATCTCATGCTATTCAGTCCCTAAAATATAGCCCACTCCGCCCCTGCCGTCAAAATGGCAAAAAAAAGAAGCCCGGTTCACGTCCGGGCTTCGCTTCGGGCCACCTTAGCGGCCGATGACGTTGTCATAATAAAGGGCGGCGAATATCTGTGCTTGCTCGATCGAGTCGTTCAAGGGCGTATGGTCGTGCGGGTGGGCAGAAAGATACTTTTCCGGAATCAATTTGCGCTCGAACTTGAGCCACGACGGATGCTTGAGCATCGACATGGCGTAAGTCTTGACACAGAGGGCTGCGGCGGTGAATGGCCGCTGCCGGGTCAAGGCATAGAGATACCAGTAAATGAACATGAAGTCGAACGACCCCGGATAAGCGACCAGGCCGGCGGGGCCGGGCAAAGACTTGATCCAGGCGAGATACCGACGCATGACATCCTCGGGCGGCTGGGCATTGAGCCGGCATCTCTCCCAGGCGTCCGGGAATTTCTGCCACCAAGCCATTACCTCCTCGTCCTGCACCGCGCCTTCCAGTTCCAGCAGATTAGCTTCGAACGTGCTGATCTGCTCGTAGCCTGAAGCGCCGACCCGGAAAGCCACCGAACCCAGGGAAATCATGGAATTGATACCTGGCACCCGTCCGTCGGCTTCGATATCGGCGCTGATGAATATCTCCGACATGATCTACCTCCTTCGAATTGGGAATGGACTTCTTGCTTCTCTTTTCGCAAGGACTAGGCAGCCAGTGCCTTGATTGTCTTGCGCTTGAGCGTCAGCGAGTTGAGCAGGGCCGAAAAATGCCTGTCATCCATGGCGCTGAACGATTCGATGATCTTCTTGAAAAACCCCGTCCGCGTTCCAAGGTCCTTCGAACAATACAGCCACAGCAGATCAAGCAGTGCGGCCATCAGATCATGGTCCGGAGCCTCTTCGTCGTCCCGGCAGATGAGGTCGACCCACAGGCCAGGCTTGTCTTTGCAGCCGAAAGCGTGGATGCGGTCCAATTTCGGCGCCTTCTCGTTCAGCACGCCAGCACTGACAAGCATCTCGCGCACGGTCATGCCTGGCATCTTGACCAGGTGGGCGCAGAAGTCGCTCCCCGCTACCCGGACGATTACCAATTCATCTCTCAGTCGATGGTCCATTTTCTCCTCCTCGTCGATTGATAGGTCCCGAAGGCCTTAAAACTTTGCCAAACAGCAATAAAAACTGATAATTAATCAGTTTTTATCATCAAAACTTAGCAATATTCGACATTTTAGTCAACTTGCAAGAAACTTGTCCAAAATTCGCACTAACCCTCGACTATGGTTTTGAATCCGCCGTAAACCATGCGCTTCTCATCGAACGGCATCAGCTCGCCCATATAAGTCGGGTCGCTCATGTCCGGGTCCTTCATCACCTTCGCATTGATGCGATCACGATCGGCCCGTGACTTGAAGACCACGAACGAGAATATCACCGTCTCGCTCGGTTTGGCGCCAATCAGGCGCGGAAATTTGACTCCGGGCCACTTCGGGTTAAGGTCATCGCCGGCGCACTCGAAATATTCTAAAGCGCCGTATTTCTTCCAAATCTTGGCCCCCTTTTTGGCCATTTTTAGATAAGCAGGGAGATTCTTCTTTTGAATCGGAAGGACATATCCATCTACATACTTTGCCATATTTTTAACTTAATTATTATATAGTCAACATAATAAGCCGAGATGAATAAATTATTAAGCGTTATTTGCCTTCATATGCTTCTTGCAATTTAGCGATGTCGAACTTCTTCATCTTAAGAAAGGCTTGGGTCACGCGCGCCATCTTTTCCCCGTCACCGCTTTTCATCATCTCCTCCATGGCTGTTGGCACGATCTGCCACGAGAAGCCATACTTATCCTTGAGCCAACCGCATTGCTCCGCCTCCGGAACCGCCGAGAGCTTGTTCCAATAATGATCTATCTCCTCTTGCGTCTCGCAGTGGACGACGAATGAAATCGCTTCGCTAAAATTGAACTCATGCTTCCAGGCGCTGTCCATCGCGGCGAAGTCCAGGCCCGCAAGTTCGAAAGACGCATGTTTTATCGTCCCTTCCTTGTCCGGTTCCTCGCCCTTTCCATAGCGCATGATCCCCCCGATCTTCGAATCGCTGAAAATTGAAGCGTAGAAATTTATCGCCTCCTCCGCCTTGCCAGCTACGTCACCGACGAACATCATGGTCGGAGTTATCTTTCTCGCGGCCTTCATCTCGCCCATGAGCATGATCTGCCACGAGAGTCCGTATTTGTCCTGCAGCCAGCCATACCAGTCGCTGAACGGGTACTTGCCTAACTCCATCAAAGCCGAACCGCCTTCATAAAGCTTGCCCCACAAAGCGTCGACCTCCTCTTTCGTATCGCAGGCGACCAGCAATGAGACCGCCGGCGTGAATTTGAAATACGGACCGGCACTAATCAGGTTGAATACCTGGCCAGCAAGCTCAATATCGACGATATCGGCATCGCCAGAAGGCGTATCATGTATCGTCGTTACGTTATTGATTTTCGAGTCCTTGAAAATCGAGACGTAAAACTCAGCCGCCTCCTTGGCCTCTTTGTCGTACCACAGGTGCGTGGTTATTTTTTGTGTTTTCATATTATTAGTTTATATATCTACCTATATACTAGTATACCTAGCTGATTAAAAATTCATTAACCCCGTAAAATAAGAAAAGTCCCGGCTTGGCAGGACTTTTCTTATTGCCATTCGGCGCTGCTTTCTTTCTTGGCTTTGAGTTTTTTTATCCTGCTTTCCGCCAAAGAAGTCCAGCTAAGGATACCGATGGCCGATTTGATAGCCTCTTTTTCTTCTTCACTAAGAGGATGCTTATCCAATATCCCCATTAAAATGCTGGCTGCCTTTTTGTCATCCATATATTTTGTGCTTAATGAAAACTATCACTATCTCGATGATGATGAGGATGGAAAAGATCCTGACATTGTACTTGGCCAGCCATTCCGGAAGATAAATGTCAAAATTAGCCTTCCGTTCAGAAGTATATTTTTCCGCGATCGTGGTGACTGGGCATTTCCAGCTATTGAAGAGGATGACCAGAATCTCCACGGATAGCAAAGCTGCGGGGACATAGAACCAAGCATCGAACCTGCCCATAAAAGCGAAATAAAAGGCGACGAAGTTAGAGCCGGACATTATCACCCAGATCAAGGTGTGGATTGTTTTTATCAGCTTGAGCATAAATTAATCATATTCCAGCATTGATGGCATACCAGATACTTAAATTATAACAATTTTCGGCATAAAATTCGACTCTGGGCTCGGCCGCAAAGTATAAAAAAACGGCAGACGTTTAGTCTGCCGCGGTGCGATATACGCGTGATTGTCGGTTGTGCCTTTACGGAAGGGCGGCCGATGGGCAGATTGCCTCCATCTCAGCCAGCCGTTCGAAAGCCAGATTCTGCAACCAGACGCTAAGCCTGGTCATGGATTCTCCATCGGACCTGTCCGTAGCCCTGCCCGTAATCGGGGCGGCCACGATTTTCAGGAGCAGAAACATGAAGTCGCCCTTGAGTTCTTCCGGAGAAGACTCGAACTCTTCGATAATCTGCCGCTCCAGTGGGCGTTTGTCGTCTTCATCGCCCATGCGTGAATTGTAATTCTGGCAGACCATACCCCTGTAGCTCTTGAGCGTTTCGGTGAATTTCGCGATCAGCCTGTTTTCTGCTTCGACATCACTACTACTTCTGACTGTACGTGACATGGGCTAGCCCTCCTGTTGTGGTCTGATAAATCGTTGATAATAGTTGCTCTGCTTTTGCTTAATTCCTCCCTGTTCAGTTTGATAGTGTCTGCCATAATCGATAACCCCAGTCGAAGGTGAATGAGTTGCCGGTCAGAGGCCAGTAAATCATTTCATCGATGATGCCGAGGAGATTGCAGATGATGACTAGCACCGCTACGGGCGCCGTGGCGTACATGCTGGTTTCTTGCAGGTAGCGCCGATACTGCCCGCCGAATCTGGCCAGCAGCATTTTTTCTTCCTGCTTGGCTCGAATCAAGTTGAGCGAATGATAGGCGACGGCGTAAAAGATAAACAGCAGATTGCCACTCAGCATTCCGAAGCCAGCAAAAGTCAGGAGATAGCTTGCATAAACGGGGTGGCGGATAACTTTGTATGGACCTGAGGTTATCAACTGGTGGTCGTCATAGACGTTTGCCTTGGCCGACCAATTGCGTCCGAGCGTGCGGTAGGCCAATAATTTCAAAACGAAACCCGTGACGATAATGACACCGCCGATAATTTTCAGCGCGTCGCTAGGTGCAAAAGTTACTGCCGTCCAGACTCGTGCCTGGCCGAAAAATAAGTACGCCAACGCCGACAAAAGCATCAGGGGCGTAAGCAGCCAATCCTTAAGCCAGATTACAGACATTCGCTGCCTTGTAGAACTGCGCTCAGCCTTGGGCCGTCCGTGCTTGAGATGCACATTTAGTATCAACAAATAATGTAAAAGGACAAACAATATTAAGATCAACTTCTCCATGTCAGGACCTCCTTGTCTGATTTAATATAGTTCAAATCAGCCTACTTTAAATGACATCCCTTGTCAATTTGAACAAAAAACTGATTTCATTGTTCAGAATCATTAATTATCTCCAAAAACAAAACGCTGGTTAATAATAACCAGCGCCCAGTAATCTTAGGGGTGCTTGAGGTAATTAAATTTGCTTTATTATCAATTATCGATAATTAATTGGTTGAAACAAAAGTATTGATTATTTTTTTCGGGAGGAATGAAATATCAACAAAATAATTTTCATAATTTGAGCCATCTAAATACACGTCTATTTTTCCGCCCACTTTAATATACTCTTTGGGGTTGCTGCAAATATCATCACTTCTAAATTCATAAGTCTTTCCCGTGGCCTGATCCTGAAACACGCACCAAATAACAAATGGGTTTTTTTTATTAATTCTCACGAGGCTATTAATTACAATTTTTGTCACGGTGCAACTGATTTTATTGCCATTTTGGATGAGCTTCATTCTTGTAAAGATTTTTCTTAGTTGATGAAATGACATGCGCCCACCCACTACTCCGAATATCAAACTAAAAACGATTAAAAACACGCTTGCAAACCAGTTGTCCCAGAAGCTATCGATTCTTGCATTTTGGGGATTATCAGAATCATACAACACGACCACCTTATCGCCAACCGCATACGGAGGGTCGCTCAACCCCGATTTAGATACAAAAACACGCTCATTGCCAATGCCATCAACGAAAGACACCTTGGTGTAATACGACATTGTACTAGGCGATGCATTATTGCGATTACTGGTCGATTTAGACATACGAGCGTCAAAACCAATTACTTTCCCCTCGACTTTTTTGCCAATTTTATTCAAGTTAATAGTTTCCCTCAGCTCTGGCAAGGAAAAAGACCAAAAAACAATAACTCCAACCATAAAAACCAATAAGCCGGCGAACCCCATAGCTTTATCTGATCTTGTAATAATCATAAAACAGCCTATTTAAATTTAATTTAGTGACCGAAGCAAATAATAGAATGTATTTAATTATATTATACCAACATACAGCATAAAATTCGAATTCCACTTTTGGGTACAAAAAAAATAACACCAATGTAAGGCGTTATTTTTCGTGGCTCCCGGGGTCGGATTCGAACCGACGACCAATTCGTTAACAGCGAACTGCGCTACCGCTGCGCTACCCGGGAATATTCTGTTTTTCAAACTAAAACTGCCCTCAGGCAGGTTATTGCTATTTTATGATATTTATAGCTTAGAGTCAATAGTATTTCATATTAGCTAAAATTATTGACAAATAAGCCTGAATATGGCAATAATTAACGATTGCCTGTTCATTCCCAATAACCTTAAAGGAGGGCTTATAGCATGAGGCATCAGATAATTTCAGTCCACCGGGAAACCGACCACGTTGTCGAAGTAGTTGCCACCTATGGCCTGGTACAGATCACTTTCCGCAAAGACGCTTCTGGCACAGTCACTCAGACCAAGAAAAGCCTGGCCTCTCCGGAAAAGACGCTGATCGGCCTTAATCTGCCGAAAGAGGTTTATGCCGAACTCCGAAAGCAGGTCAGTGCCATCTTTTCCGGACACGCCGCCAAGACTCAAGCAAAAACTACTCCCCCTAACCTGCCTCAGCCCAACACTGACAAGGAGCTGAAAATCGCTTGGCCGTACCATCGCCAAGTTTTGGCTTTTGCGGCCTCACAACGGTTGACAGCAGCCGAAGCCGAAAAGCAGCTGTTTCTGGATTCGATTAAGGACCCGGCCTATCGCCTGCCCGATTTTCCCTACTTGCACCCCCGGGAGCAGGCCTGTTTCGAATTGTTGCGCCAAACCGGCATCAAGCCGCTGGTCCAGGGAGTCCTGGGTTTCAGCCGGACCGACCGTTTAGCGGACAAAGAAATAAAGGTAGAATTCAAATCTGCCGACCTCAACGCCGCCATCAGGATGCAACAGCATATCTTGGACCGATATTTAGGGACGGTAGAGAAACTAGCCGGAGAAACCGACCGTCTCGACGACCTCAAGCTGTTGGCCGGACAGATTCACGGCTTGGTCTTGTCCTGGAAAGAACTTACCATCAAAGGCAGACTGACACCGGAAGAGCTGACCGAGCACATCAAGAACTTGGCCGAGGAGATCGGCAGAAATCTGGCTCGCAGCCGCAACCCTCGCAAGAGCTCGGCTCGCAGCCAAGCCAAACATCTGACCGAGCCGCATGACTCGCTCGACAGGACCAATCCTGGTGCCCAAGCTGCCAGAACCGCCGCCCTGCTTAACCGCTTGGCTGAACGCCTCGAAGAGATCGCCTCTATCGTGCCGTTCATCCTCAGGCGCAAGCAAGCACTCGAAACGAAGAAAAAAAACGTTCTCGACGGGCTCAGCGAATCCTTGGACCAACTGAGCGTGGTGATGCAAAGCTGGACCATGAAACAGCTGTCGCCTGAAGCCTTGCGCCTTCTGCTCGGTCAAGTGCTGTTCTCACTGGCCCAAGCTTCGGTCCTGCCCTATCGCGCTCAGGGCATCCAAGCCGAGTTCTATCTCAAAGCCGCCCGACGCCACGCCGAAGACCGCAAGCTGGCCACTAGCCTGATGTCATCGGCCAAAAAAATCCTGGATTGCCGCCCTTTCGACTAACAAAAAGCCCCTCGTACTGAGGGGCGTTTTTTTATCTGAAAAATATTTCTGTTTAGTAGTCGCGCAGCTTCTTGATACCTTCGTGTTTCTGGATGCGCTCGAGAGCCTTGGCCTCGATCTGGCGGATACGCTCGCGGGTAACGTCGAATTCACGGCCGACCTCTTCCAAGGTGTGGGCCACGCCATCGACTAAGCCGAAGCGCATTTCGAGAATCTTCTGCTCGCGCGGGCTCAAGTGCGAGATGACCTCGCGGACATAGTCCTTCAAGAGCTGCAAAGCGGCGGCCCGGTCCGGGGTGACGTTCTTGACGTCCTCGATGAAGTCTTCCAGGGTCGAATCCTCTTCGTCTTCACCGATGGAGGTTTCCAAGGAAATGGTATCCTGGGAGATCTTGATGACGTGCCTGACCTTCTCGATGTCTTCGCCCATTTCCGAAGCGATCTCCTCGGGCATCGGTTCGCGGCCCAGGTCCTGAATCAGCTGGCGCTGGATCTGCTGGAATTTATTGATAGTCTCGACCATGTGGACCGGGATGCGGATGGTGCGGGATTGGTCGGCCAAGGCGCGGGTGATGGCCTGGCGAATCCACCAAGTTGCGTAGGTCGAGAACTTATAGCCTTTGCGATATTCGAATTTTTCGACGGCGCGGAACAGGCCGATGTTGCCTTCTTGGATCAGGTCCAGCAAGGACAAACCCTTGGCGCCGGTGAATTTCTTGGCGATAGATACGACCAAGCGCAGGTTGGCTTCAATCAGGCGGCGCTCGGCCTCCTTATCGCCCTTCTCTTTGCGCTTAGCCAGCTCGATTTCTTCCGAGTTGGTCAAGAGCGGCACTTTGCCGATTTCCTTCAAGTACATCTGGATCGAGTCGGCAGACAGTTCGGAAATATCGAATTTCTTTTTGTCTTTGGCGGTGCCGGTGATTTCGGCGACGCGCTGCTTCTTCTTCTCGTCCAGCTCGAAATCCAAAAATCCTCCCGAATCCTCGATGATCTGGATGCCGTTCTTCTGCAAATCCTCGAGCATGAGCTCGTAGTCGAAGAGGTATTCCTCGACCTGAGGGAAGACAAACAAAATCTCCGTTTCCGTGACGAAGCCGCGGGAACGTCCTTTGACGATCAGGCTCTTGACCTTGACATCGTCCGGTATGATGATCTCGGCCTCGACGGGCTTGGCCGCTTTGGCTGCCGGCTTCTTCGGCTCAGGCTTTTTCACAGCCTTCTTCACCGGAGCAGGCGCTTTCTTGACCGGCTTCTTCGGCTCAGGCTTTTTCACAGCCTTCTTCACCGGAGCAGGCGCTTTCTTGACCGGCTTCTTCGGCTCAGGCTTTTTCACAGCCTTCTTCACCGGAGCAGCCTTCTGAGTTTTTGGAGTTGGCTTGGCTTTTTTGTTTGCCATTATCGTGATTTGCTAATTAATATGATTAAACTCCTTTAGTTCTTCGGACAGGAACTTGAACTCCTCGAGCAGGGGTTGTAGGCGACTGAGGTTGTTCTCGGCCTCAACCTGCTTGATCAGCTGGCTGACGTCCTTCAGCCGTGATTGTAAATACTGCTTCTTGAGCCAGGCGGTCAGGCGAATGATTTCGGCCCGCGCTTCTTCCAGCTCCAGCTGGAAAAATTCCTTTTCTCCCAGCAACGTCAATTCATCCAGCTTGCGCTTGATCCGATCGATTGCCGGTTGGTCAGCCAACAAAGCATGAGCGGCTTCAGGTAAGTTTAGCCACTCTCTAATGATTTGATAACTGAATTGGTTGCTTTCTGGGGCGTTTTGTGGCCTATTTTGGCCATCGCCGATGTCTTCGGCCAAGGTCCCCGAAAGCCAGGTTTCAGTGTTTTTATTATAATAGATTATCAGCCCCTTGTAAAGACCCTGATTGGCCGAACCGATGACCTGATCGAGCTGCAGATTGTTCGCCAAATAACTGAAATAATTGGGCTGGCGCAACGCCAAAGCCAGGAGCAGCTCGGACAATTGCTCGCCTCGGCTCTTGGGGGCCAGCGGTGCCGCCTCTTTTGGCCGCGGTCTCGGGTTGTTCTGCGGGCGGAACTGCGCCTCGGCGGCCGCCAAGTCCTCGCGCAAGGCCGTCTCGGAGATATCCAACCGCTGCGACAAGCGCTTGAGCCAGAAATCCTGTTCACTGCGGTTTTCCCTGCCCAGCTCGACGAGCTTGGGCAAGAGGACTTTCAAGGCCGCCCGCCGATGCTCGATATTGCGGACATCGAGCGTAGCCAGCGCCTTGTCGAAGTAGAATTCCATCACTTGCTTGCCGGAGGCGACCGCTTGCCGCCACTCTTCGGGATTGTTGCGGATGCAATCGTCCGGGTCCTTGCCGTTCGGTATTTCAACCACTTTCAAATGGAAGGTATAGCTCTGTTCCGGATCGACGTAACGGCGCAAGCGGCCGCGCGCGTCTTCCGCCTCCATTTCTTGATAGTCGATGGAGCGGGCCATCTGCTCTCCGCGCTGGATCGCTTCTTGCCCGGCGGAATCGGCGTCGAGCGCCAAGGAAATGTTGGTCGTGTAGCGCTTAATCATGTCCAGCTGATCGGCGGTCAAGGCCGTGCCCGAAGTTGCGATCACGTTCTTGAAGCCATGCTGGTGAGCGGTAATGACATCCATCTGCCCTTCGACCAGGACGGCCGCGTTCTCCTGCCGGATTGCCTGCTTGGCCCGGTTCAACCCGAAAAGTATTTTGCTCTTGTCATATATCGAAGTCTGTGGGCTATTGATGTATTTGCCCATCTTCTCGGTCGCTTCTTTTTCCGGGCTGACGCGGGCCGTAAAAGCGACGACGTCGCCGTTGGCATCGGCGATCGGGAACATGATGCGTCCGCGAAAACGGTTATAGAAACGATTAGCGCCTTCTTTCTTAGTACTTAGTCCGGCTGCGAATATCTCGTTTGGCGTGAAACCGCGGCTGCCTAGAAAATTAACCAGGTCATCCCAGCTGTCCGGACTGTAGCCGATGCGCCACTCGCTGATTGTCTCTTCGCTCAGACCGCGCTGGGCCAGATAATCGCGAGCCGGCTGGGCTTGCTTCGAGGTGGTGAGAATGTGATGATAATATTTGGTGGCGAGTTCCATGGCGTCGAGCGAGCGGCTTCTTTGTGAAGCCAGCTTCGGGTCGGCTTGCTTGAGCTCGACGCCTGCCTTGGGCGCCAGCAGACGCAGCGTCTCGATGAAAGACAGGCCCTCGATGTCCATGACAAAGGTGAACAGGTCGCCGCCCTTGCCGCAACCGAAACAGTGCCAGATCTGCTTGTCCGGACTGACGATGAATGAAGGAGACTTCTCGCGATGGAACGGGCAATTGGCGCGAAAATTCACACCGGCCGGTTTGAGGTCGATGTAGCCGCGGATGACATCCACGAGGTCGAGTTTGGCTTTTACTTCATCTGAGGGATTCATTGTCTATTTGAAACTTGGGATTTAAATTTAAAACCTACCAGAACTTATACCATTTCTTCTCTGATTCCGGCTGCGCCCCTGGAGCTGGCTGGGACAACAATCCCATAACCACCTGCTTCAGCCGCTCTACTTCCCCGGCCACGATCGGTCCGTCATATTCGGCATTGTGCATGTGGCTGCCTTGGTAGCTAGCCCGCTTCTGATCCAGATGCAGGCTGAAAACGACGCTTTGCTGGTCTTCCTTGACGTACATATGTAGGCGCGGGTAGAAATCCCGGGTCATGCGTCGGACATAACTGTCCTTGCCGGTTTTACTGTCATGGATAAAGCCATAACCGGCTCGCCGCAAAATAACATCACCAGACAGATTTATCTTATTTTTGTCAAGAGAAAAGTCCATATTGCCAAATCAGTTATTAGTGCTACCATTATATGGCATTAAACCCCTTAGGTCAAAAGGGGTTTTGTGCTACAATTAAAGTAATTATCAATATAACGAATGTCACTTTACCTCTACATTTTCGGCAGCGTCTTTTTGGTTTCGGCCGCTTCCTTGATTGGGATCTTCTTCCTCTTCTTTTCCGAATCCAAGACCGAACGCGTAATCATGTTTCTGGTCAGCCTGTCAGCCGGCACGATGCTAGGCGACGCCGCCATCCATCTTTTGCCCGAAGCCGCCGAGAAGGCCGACGGCAAACTCCTGATCTGGTACCTCTTCCTGGTTGGCGTTTTGATGTTCTTCGTCTTAGAAAAAATCGTCCACTGGCACCACTGCCACAACCACGAAGAATGCGAGCATAACAAAACCTTGGGCGTAATGAATCTGGTCGGCGACGCCTTGCATAACTTCATCGACGGCGCAGTCATCGCTGGCGCTTTCCTGGTCAGTATCCCTTTGGGGCTGGCCACCTTGATCGCCGTCCTGGCACACGAAGTCCCACAAGAGATTGGCGACCTCGGCGTCCTAATCCACTCCGGCTACACGCGCGCCAAGGCCCTGACATATAATTTTCTTTCTTCTTTGCTTTCAGTCATCGGCGCGGCCCTGACCCTGCTCTTGAGCACCAGGATTCCGAATCTGACCGATTATATCCTGCCGATAACCGCCGGCGGCTTCATTTACATCGCCACTGCCGACCTGATTCCAGAGTTGAAGAAGCACACCGCCCTCTCCAAGACCCTGCAGCAGTTCTGCGGCATCATCTTGGGCATCGTCATCATGTCATTGCTCAAGAATCTCGGCTAGCGCCAATATTTCCGACATACAAAAAAGTCCCGGATTATCCGGGACTTTTTTTATCGTTAACTACTGATGTTTACCAGCTGGAACGACGTTCACGATTGCCGCCGCCGAAACCTCCGCGATCACCGCCACCGCGATTGAAATCACGGCGAGGTGGGCGCTCAGTCATTGGACGAGCCTCGTTAACGGTCAGGGTGCGGCCATCGACTTCTTTGCCGTTCATAGCATCGATTGCCTGCTGTGCCTCGTCGTCATTATCCATTTCGACGAAACCAAAACCCTTAGAGCGGCCAGTCATCTTATCAGTGATGATGCTCACTGAAGTGATAGCACCGAACGGAGCGAAAGCCTCGCGAAGAGACTGCTCAGTGGAGCTATAAGACAAGTTGCCGACGTATAACTTCTTTGCCATACAAGTTTGCAAACTTATATTTTATAAAATGTAAGGCGACCTTCTCTTCGCCTCTACTCTCGCATTTGTATGACAAGAAATAGAAAACTTACTGAGAAACACTTACGCGGGTAATCATAGCAAAAATCAGCCAAAATGTCAATACAAGCGGGAGGCCGATGGATATTGGTGATTTTAATTGACAATAAGGCTATTTTATAGTATGGTGAAGAATCTTTGCTTAGCAAAAACACCAAAAAAACGCCCGAAAGGAGGCTTTGCCATGCATAATGCACTTTATCAATTGCCCATCTGGGGGTTAGCACTCCTGCTCTATCTCTTGACCGGCTTCGTCATCGACGCCGGACGGGAGACGCTCGAAGGCTTTTCCTACAACGTCTCGCACGCCGCCCGCTATGGCGACATCGGTCTGATCGTCATCATCCTGATCGCCGTGACCGTCCTGAAACGGGTGCACATCCTGCCCTCTTGGCTGACCTCCGACCTCTTGCATCTGGCCCTGGCGTTCGTCTGCCTGGGGCTCGGCGTTATTATCGAAGTCGGCGTTCTGGCCAACTCGAACTGGCAGCTCGGCCAAGCAGTGGACATCTACCACAACCTGGCAATCGTGCCGCTGTTTCTCTACCTCCTGGCCATCCTGTTGCCGGTCACCTACCTTTATGGCAGGTCTGGCGAAAAGACGGCCACTATTCTGCTGCTCCTGCTCTGGCTGGCGCTCGTCATCTATGACGCTAGCTCCGGCCGGCTGAACCAGCGCGAATGGCTGGAGAAAAACGGATACTCCGATATCCTCAAGAACCGCTGATTGCGAACGGACTGGACGTCTACGTCTACGACTGGTCGCAATGATCAACACTCTATGCAACACAAGCCACTGGGTAACCGGTGGCTGTTTTTTATTTGAAGAAATTATTGATTTTTTACGACAATGGCTATTCGATCAGAAAATCCTGGCCATTGATTGCGCTAGCTTCGTCTGACGCCAGATATGCTATCTTTTGGGCAACCTCCGCTGGCTCGACCAAGCGATGATTCGGAGTCCGGGCGATGCGCTCTTCCAACTCCTCTTTCGGCGCCGTCAGCCAATAGCCGACGTTGGCTGCGCCGGGAGAAACCGAATTAGCGCGGCCATTCGATGAAGATAATAATTTAGCGTAGGCTTTAGTGACATTCACGATGCCGGCCTTGGCTGCGCCATAGGAAATGGCATCTGCGCTGCCGGAGTGTCCGAGTTCGGAAGCGACATTCACTATCACGCCCCTGCCTTGCCGCTTGAATGCCTCCGCGGCATATTTCGACATATTCATTACTGAGACCAAATTTTGACCCAACGACTCTATCCAGACTTTCGATTCGCCATCCCATTCGTCGCCGTCGATATACCGCCCGGCATTATTAACCAGGACGTCGATTTTGCCGAATTTTTCAAGCGCCTTCTCCGCTACCCGCTTGGCATTGCCTTCTTTGATTAGGTCCGCCTTGATAGCAATGGCCTTTCTTTTCAATTTCCTTATTTCCTTGACTGTGTCTTTGGCGCCCTCCTTATTACTCTTGTACGTAATCACGACGTCCGCTCCTTGCTGAGCGAACAAAATCGCAGCGACTTTGCCGATACCGCTCGAACCGCCGGTTACTAGGACAGTCTTTTCTTTGAACATAGATATTTTGATAAATGCTAACAATTTAAAGTTAGCATGACTTGGCGCGAAACTCAATTTTCATAGCACAAAAGAATCTCAGAGGACAAATTGCTTCTGCATTAAAACGAGCCGGTTTTTACTTCGCCTGCTCGTTTATAAGAAGCGATGATGACTCCGCTGGGTGATGCTTGAGACTCCACGAGAGTGAAGGCCGCGGGGATGACGCCCTCAGCGAACAAACGTTTTCCCGAACCGAGCGTGATGGGAAATATTTTGAGCCACAATTCATCGACCAAATCGTTCTTCAAAAGCGTTTGGATCAAGTTACCGCTCCCATGCACTTGCAACGCCGGCCCGTCCTGCTCTTTGAGCTTTCTTATCTCATTCACGACATCGTCTTTGATAACCACGGTATTCTCCCAGGCAGGGTTCTTAAGGGTTTTAGTGACAACATATTTTGTGATTTGATTGACTTGAGGCCACTCTTCCGTATGCTGCGGCCAATAGCCTGCAAATATTTCGAAAGTTTTTCTTCCAAGAAGAAGGTCGTACTTCCCTTTCATTTGTTCACTCATGACTTTGCCTGCGAACTCATCAAAATATGGGACTGTCCACCCGCCGAATTTGAAACCGCCCGAAGTATCTTCCTTGGGGCCGCCAGGCGCCTGCATGACGCCATCGAGCGTTATAAAAGTCAGAACAATGATTTTTCTCATATGATTATATTAGTTTATGTTTCATCATAAACCACCTGCATTAACAAAATATTAAAAACAGCCCGACAATTTCCGGGCTGCTTTATGTGCGGAGAGAGAGGGATTTGAACCTACCTGCCGGCAGGCAGGCAGGGCGGAAGCCCCTTTGATCATTTCAAAAACCTTTCATTTAATATCTAGACTATCACTATTATTATTTCTGATTGACATCCGCCTATTATCAAGCGAGAATTCTTACCCTCCCGTCTTCACAAAATAAATCAGACCCCATAATGGGGTCTGATTTATTTGGCGGAGAGAGAGGGATTTGAACCCTCGAAGCCTTTTACAGCTTACCCGCTTTCCAAGCGAGCGCACTCGACCACTATGCGATCTCTCCAAATGAAAACGCCCGCCAGAAGCAGGCGTTTTCTATGATACTAATTATTTCTGCAGTTGTCTAGTGATGATATTTTTGAGCCCTTCGATCTTCCGGCCATCGCTGGCAACCAAATCCTCGTAAGGATTAGCTCCCACCACTATCTCGCCATTAATGAAGGTCGTCGGCGTGCCGTTGACGTTAAAGGTCTTGGCCTCTATCATCTCATTTATCACCTTGTCCTTATACTTGCCGGTGTCCAAACACTGGTTGAATTTAGCCTGATCCAGGCCGATCGCCTTGGCATCGTCCTTGAACTGCTTGTCGTACATCCGGCCAGCCTTGTTGTCAGCGAACAGCTTGCCATACATCTCCCAGAACTTGCCCTGTTCGGCCGCGCACTCGCTAGCCTCAGCTGCCTTCAGGGCGTAAGCGTGGATATTTATAAGAGGCGCGTGCCGGAAGACTACGGCCAGCTTGTCGCCGAATTCGGCCTTGGCCTTCTCGACGGTATCATAATAATCCGCGCAGAACGGGCACTCGAAATCATCATAGATGATCATCACCACTTTGGCGCTCAAACTGCCCCAGACGTGATCTTTGTCATCGGCAAGCCGCACTGGCAAAACCTTGCCCAACTTCGACTCATCGAAACTGCCGGTCTTCTGCAGCTCGGCTTCTTTTGCCTGGTCAAGCTGTCCATTATCGGCGGTCGAGGTAGCTATCTGCTCGATCGGGGTGATTGACGGAATCTTCTTCTGGGCGATCCATAGCCCGACAGCCGTGACCAAGACGAGTGCCAAGACGACAATCGTCAGTTTGGCAGTGGCCTGGCCGAGTGGCTTTTCTCCTTGATTCATACTCTTATTTTAAAGTTTAGGTTTGTTCTTGTGCCATGCGGTCGCCTGCTGGTAGTGATGAGCGGCGGACAGCAGGGTCGATTCCTCGAAAGCCCGGCCGATCAGCTGCAAGCCAACCGGCAAGCCGTGAGCCGTGCCGCACGGGATGGCCAAGGCGGGCAACCCGGCCAAAGATGCGCCGGTGACAAAAATATCTTCGAGGTACATTTTCAATGGATCAGCCGCCTGTTCCCCGATCTTGAAAGCCGGGTGGGGCGAAGTCGGGGTCAGCAGGAAGTCGACCTCGGCCAGGACTTTGTCAAACTCTTCTTTTATCTTAGTACGCACCTTCTGTGCCTGGAGATAGTAAGCATCGAAATAGCCGGCCGAGAGCGCGTAGGTGCCGAGCATGATGCGGCGCTTGGCCTCTTGGCCGAAGCCCTGGCCGCGGCTGTTGGTATAGACCTTGTCCAAGCTGTTCTCGTTGGCATGGGTGGAATAACCGTAACGGATGCCGTCATGGCGGGCCAGGTTCGAGCTGACCTCGGATGGGGTAATAATATAATAGACCGGCACCCCGTATTTGGTGTGCGGCAAACTGACTTCGACGACCTCGGCGCCGAGCTTCTTGTATTCCTCGATCGCTTCCTTCACGGCGACGCTGACTTCCGGTTCGATACCGTCGGTAAAATATTCCTTAGGCAAACCGATTTTCTTGCCTTTAAGCGGCGAGCTTAATTCATCTCGATATTCCGGAACCGGGCGATCGACGGTCGTGGCATCATAGCGGTCAAGCCCGGCGATTACCTGTTCGACGATGGCAGCATCCTCGGCCGTCTTGGTCATCGGCCCCGGCACGTCGGTCGAGCTGGTCATGGCGACCAGTCCGAAACGTGAGCTGCGGCCGTAGGTCGGCTTGAGGCCGGTAATGCCGCAGAAGCTGGCCGGGCAGCGGATCGAGCCGCCGGTGTCGGTGCCCAAAGCGAACAGGCACATATCAGCGGCAACAGCCGCGGCTGAGCCCCCTGAGGAACCACCAGGCACGCGCTCCAGGTCATAAGGATTGTGGGTGGTTCCGAAGGCGCTGTTCTCGGTCGAAGCACCATGAGCGAACTCGTCCAGATTGGTCTTGCCCAAGAGCACGGCTCCAGCCTCTTTCAGCCGCACGACTATGGTCGCGTCGTAAGGAGCGATATAGTTTTCCAAAATTTTTGAAGCGGCCGTCGTTTTAATGCCGGCGGTCATTATATTATCCTTGCAAAGGAAAGGGATGCCTAAAAGCGGGCCGGTCTCTCCGGAGGCGCGGCGTTCGTCAGCAGCGCGAGCTGCGGCTAAAGCCTCGTCGGCAGCTACAGTCAGGCAGGCTTTGACCTCGCCATCGACCTCTTCGATGCGGGCCAGGCAAGCCTCAGTCAATTCGACTGATGTCACCTCTCCAGCCTCCAACTTGGTTTGCGCTTCCGCTATTGTCAGTTCGTTCAATTTCATAAAAATTATTGTTTACTCAAGAATCCGCTTTACCTTGATCTGGCCATCTTCCAGTTCCGGGGCCAGTTCAAGAGCGTTCCTAGTCTGAGTCTCGTCCCAGACCTCGACTTGGTCTTCGCGCCAGACGTTTTCCAGGCCGGTGACCTGAGCGGTCGGCTCGACGCCGGCCGTGTCGACCTCGGAAAGCTGATCGATATACGACAAGACGGCGGACAACTGTTCGCCGTATTTAGTAACTTCCTCTTCGGTTAGTTCCAATCTCGCCAACTTGGCGACATGTTCGATTTCCTGTTTGGTTAAATGCATATTTTATAAGACTATGAATTGGCTATTTTCAAAAATTCTTCTTCTGTCAGGATTTTGACGTCAAGTTTTTTTGCGTCTTCCAACTTGCTGCCGGCCTCGACACCAGCGACCACGAAGTCGGTCTTTTTGCTAACGCTACTGCTAATTTTGCCGCCTAATTCTCTTATCTTAGCTTTTGCCTCGTCTCTTGTCAAACTGGACAAGGTGCCGGTCAAGACCAGAGTTTTGCCGCTGAATGCGGCATTTGAGACGATTGATTTTTGATTATTTTTATTTAATTTTAGCCCATTTTTTGCTAATTTTTTCAACAATTCGATATTGTGCTTGGCGTGGAACCATTCGTAGATGCTCTGCCCCACGATCGGTCCGATATCGGGCAGTTCCTGCAGCTCTTCCAGGCTGTAACCGTCCATTATCTCAATCAATCCGCCTATCGATAGCTCGTCGTCTGGTTCTTTGCTTTTGGCAATTTCCTTGGCCAAAAGCAATGCCGTCTCCTCGCCGACGTGCCTGATGCCCAGGGCGACCAGCAGGCGTTCAAGCGGCACGGCCTTCCGTTCGTTGATCGAGTCGATCAGGTTCTCGGCCGATTTCTCGGCGAAACGCTCGAGCGGCAAGAGGTCGCCGACCGTCAAGGCATAAAAATCTGACGGATCGGCCACCAATCCCTCTTTAACCAGCTGATCGATGATTTTCGGTCCCAGTCCGGGGATATCCATGGCGACTTTTGAGGTCCAATGATAAAAGCCCCGCAGATTGGCGGCGTAGCAGCTCTTGTTCGAGCAGCGATAAGCCACCTCGCCTTCAAGGCGGACGACCGGGCTGTCACACATCGGGCACTCTTTAGGCGGCGCGATTTTCTTTTCCTTGCCATTGCGTAGATTTACAAGCGCTTGGATAATTTTGGGTATGACATCGCCGGCCCGCTCTAGAATCACCGTATCGCCCAAGCGCAAGTCCAGCCGCTCAATCTCGTCCATATTATGCAGCGTCGAGCGGCTGACGGTAACGCCGCCGACCCGCACCGGCTCGAGGACAGCAGTCGGAGTCAGGGCGCCGGTACGGCCGACCTGCCAGATCACATCCAAAAGCTTGGTCGTTACTTGCTCGGCCGCAAACTTGTAGGCCATGACGTAACGCGGGCCTTTGCCGACGACGCCCAACTTGGGCCACAGCGTGGTGTCATCCACCAGGATTACCGCGCCGTCACACTCGAACGGCATCTCGTGCTTATGCGCTTCCCAATGGTCATGGAATTTGATGGCCTCATCAAGATTTTTGCAAAGCTTGTTCTCTTTCAGAATTTTAAAACCTAGCAGCTTGGCTAGCTCATGCTCTTCTTCGTGTTTGGTCAGACCGAGTTCGGTCACCAAGGCATAGACATGGAAATCAAGCTGTCGCTCAGCCGTCACCGACGTATCCAGCTGCCGGATCGATCCGGCCGCGCCGTTTCTCGGGTTGGCCAGCAAAGGCTTGCCCTCCTTGGCGTATTTCTTGTTCAGGTTCGCGAAGGTCTTCAGGTTCATGATCGCTTCTCCGCGAACCTCGACCTCGCCATTATTGATCTTATCAAACAACGTATTTATCGAAGCCTGGGTCAGGCCGATCTTTTTCAATTCAGCCAAGGTCGGGACGCGCAAACGTAACGGAATAGACTCGATGGTCCGCAGATTCTGGGTAACGTTTTCCCCGACCCGGCCGTCTCCCCGGGTCGCTCCCTGGACAAAGACACCCTGGCGATAGACCAAGCTCATGGCCAGGCCGTCCATCTTCAGTTCGCAGTAATAGCTGAATTTCTGGCCCGGCAGTATGCGTTCCATCCTAGCCTCCCAGTCCCTCATGTCTTCAGGTGAAAAGGCGTCATACAGCGACAGCATCGGCTGGCTGTGCTCGACCTTGGCGAACTTGGCCAGGACCTCGCCGGCTACGCGCTGGGTCGGCGAATCAGGAGTTATTAATTCGGGATGGGCTTGCTCAAGCCTGAATAGCTCGTGCTTCAAGGAATCAAGCGCCGCCTCGCTGATTTCCTGTTGGTCCAGGACATGATAAAGATAGCGGTGATGGTCTATCTCCGCTTTCAGCTTATCTATCCTTTGCTTGATTTCTTGGCTCATATCAGAATTGGAGTTCGATGCGCCGGCGCGTCTCCTTGAAGTCGCCGTCGCTAAAAAATGAATTAGTTGACGACCCGGTCAGGATATCGGTCGATGAGGCGTAGTCGACGGTGTAAAAACCGCCGTTAGACAAAGTCGAGGTGCCAAAGACATTAGCGCTCGAAGAAGCCACAGGCAAGACCCAGCCGTTCTTTCTGGCCTGGTATAAGGCCTCCTCCGCTCCGGTCTCGGCCACATACAAGGCCACGGTCGAACGTTGCTGCACGCCGCTGATCAGGACGCCGGACAAAGCGACGCTGGCGGCCGACAATCCGACCACCATCAAGCTGCTCAGCACCAGGATGGTCATGAGCAAAGCCGAGCCTCGCTGATTTCTGATCTTATCAATTATGTTCATAGAATCTTGATGAGACTGTAGTCTGTAGTTTGACCACCTGTTTGCCGACCGCCTTGTTCTTGCCTTGCGCCTCGATCACCAAGGTGACGCGCGGCTGGCTCGTGTCGTTGTCATTAATCAGGAAGTCAAACCGGTTGATGGCGATCTGATTGGCTGTGGTTGAGGCGACCATCGTGCCCAAACCGGAGACCCGCTCGACCATCAGCGTATCGCCGCTCAGATAATATTTGACGCATTCGCCGTTTTTGTTCTGGAAGGTCAGCTCTCCAGCCGTAGTCGAAGTCGAATAGATGCGGCCATCGGCCACTTCGACTCCGTCAACCGCCTCGGTACAATCCCTTGTGCCCATAAAATTTTCACGCCGGGCTGAACGCAGTTCTTTCGCCATCACTTCCATGGTGTATGACATATTCTCTCCTATATTCTTGCCGACGATGGCCGCACGCTGGCCATCGACCATCTGAGTGAAGATGCCGCCGATGGCCAGAATCATCAGGTTGAAGACCAGCATGGACATCAGGATCTCCAAAAGGCTGAAGCCCTCCTCGGATTTGAGCCGCGCTGGCAGCTTGATTGTCCTATTTCCAGTCATAAAGGATGGTTTCAACTTTGTAATTCCTGGCCGTCACTCCATCGCTGAACCGCACTTCGCTGGTCACGGTTGTCGAGGCAATGCCGGCAGCGAAGATCGATATGGCTCGCCTGAACTTGGTAGAGGTGCCGGTACTGTCATGGGAATAATAGCCCTGGGTATCCGTATACAGTTTGGAGGCGTCGTCAGTCAGCCCGCCGGTCAGCGGCACGGCCGCGCCTAAAGTATAGTCCATGGCATAGACGCCGTCATTCGCCGAATTGAAGATCGAACTCGGCGTAACCCCTGCCTGCCAATCATTGTCCCGGATATTACGCACCAGCTCGATGCCCTCCTGGGCCAGCTGAGCGGCTATCAGGACGTTACGATTAAACCTCTCTGTCTGGATCGCCTGCAGCGACATGCTGATCAGGGCGACCAGAGCCACATTCACGATGAACATGACGGCCAGAAGCTCGATGAAAGAAAAGCCGTCATTGCTTCGGATTTTTTTTAGCCACTTTCTCATATCAGCGCAGGTCTATCAAACCGAAATAATTAACATCCACCTCTTTGGTCCGTCCGGTCATGGAGTCCATCAGGACGACATTCAAGGATTGGCCGGTCAGGTTGATGCTGGTCTTGGGATCTGGCGGGAAAAACAGCAGACTGACATCGTTGACCGAGACGCTGTCGACCATAAGGCCGTTGACGGGATTGATCCGGACGTCCCTGGGCAGCTTGCCAGTCTTAATAATCGCATCCGGCGTACCGGTGGCGCAAGCAACCTCGTAAGTGCCGATTCCTGAGGCGCAAGTGTCGGCATACAAAGAGTAATTTGCCGGATCGGTCGCGTCCAAATGAACCCCCCAGCCGCCCAACGGTACCTGGCCCTCGTGCTTCTTGGCGCCCAGGGCGTAGCTTTGCATCAGGCGGATATCGCTGACCAGCTGGTCGGCCGCCGTATACAGCCGCTGCTGCCTTTCAGCCGAGCGATAATTAGTCACGAACAAGGTAGCCAACAGGCCGATTATGGTAACGCTGACCGACATTTCTATGAAGGTGAAGCCTGCACCGGACCTTATCGATTTTAAACGATTTTTTATCATATATTCAACTAAATCATAGCACAGGAAATGCCTTTTTTCCAACCAAAAACTGCCCCTCGAGGGGCAGTTTTCATAGTAAGCTATTTGGGATTTTTTTCTTTCCAATCAGGGAGTTTGAGATTGGCATTGAAGGTCTTGGGCGAAGTCGTGCATCGGTAACCGTCGCTGTCGGTCAAAGCCAGGGTTATGGCCGTCAAGCCGTTATTGACCATCTGCACCTTGGGCCGCTCTTCGGTCGAAGCTGCCGGGTTGCCATTGTTGAATATCCAGCTCCAAGCATCACCCGCCGAGGTATCTGGCCTGATGCCGATAGTTTCCTCGCCTGCCGTATCACGATAAACCGCCGTAGTCGATGTCGAGTCTGTCGGCTCGAAGGTCACGATCTCCTCTTTGCTGGGGTTGTCCGGAGTCCAGGTGAAATCGACTCTAGGCACATTATGCCTCGGCATGGTGAAGGTGGTCTGATCGCCGTCCTCGACGATCCAGCCGCCGTCATCCAAACGATTCATCGAAACCCAGCCGGCGGTCTGATCTTTTTCATCCCAAACCCTGACCCAGACATGATATTTCGTTCCCCAAGCAATCTGGCTATCGAAAGTCGCATCATTGCTGCTATAAAAACTGATGCCGGCAGCATTATCAGCCACGCGGAAGGTGGTGGTGCCAACCTCATCAGCGCTCGCCCCAGGCCAACTCGGCTCATCGCCAGCCACGTCAGCTTTCAGCACGAAATCATATTTGGCCATGCGTCCTGGTTTGCAGATCGGGAAACCGGCGAAACGGCTCGAGCAATGATCGTCGTCGCGGCAAGTCCGTAAATTGGTCGCGGTGCCCGCACCGTCATAACAATATTTATAATTATTCTCGTAGTTGAAACTAACTCCGATGGTCTTGGAATCGCCGGAGGCGCAGGCGGCATCATTAGTCCTGAGCGGAGCGACTAAATTGATGGGCATCGGTCCGGTTAGACCGGTGGCATAAACATAGCCTGGGCGTGCCGTGTCGAATTCAAGCCAGCCGACCCCGACCGTGTTCGTGGTATCGCCATCCCAGGCCCAACCGTCGAACCGGACTTGTTTGGTAGCGTCATCAATCGTGCCCCTGATTCCCGGCTGATGGTTGAGCACGCTTCTGGTAAAATCGATCCAGCCCTCATCAACACCCATAGAAATCACCTTGGCCCAGCCGCTGACCCGCCTGTCGCTAAAGTCATAGACCGGCCATTGTCGAGGTGCTGCCGGAGCCGAGCTCGAAGCGATGGCCTCTGGCATCTCCTCGGGCGGTCCGAAATAAATCCAGCCTACATTGCTCGACCAGGCGTAACCGGAGAATTGGCCGGTCACCGCATCGATGCTGACGCCATAACTGTTGCTCGCACAAGTATTGCCATCCGTCTGATTGCAGTTGAAGCTGACCCAGCCGAAGTTGCTCGACCAAGCGTAGCCATGGACATTGCCGCCGTTAGTGGATGATTGGGCACGCACCAGCTCATAGCCGGGGCCGAAAAGATAAAAATAAAGCTGACCCAGAGCAGCCAGCGTCGCCATGCCTAAAAATAATCTTATTGCCAAATCAGTCCCTGTATTCTTTGTTTTTGCCATGATATTAATATAACCAACGCGAAAACCACTGCCAAAGCGGCTGCCCCCAGAATAGGGCGACGATAGTGGCGGGGGCCAAGAAAACTCCGAACGGCAATTTTGAGCCCCACTGCTTCTTGCCAGCCGCGATAAGCGATAGGCCGACGATCGACCCGGAGAAATAAGCTGCAAAAAAAGCGACGATTAAGCCTTGCCAACCGAGGATCAAGCCCATCAGCAGCCCTAGGCGCAAATCTCCTCCGCCTATGCCCCTGCCCTTGGTTGCGATAAATTGCAATAAAAAGAAACTACCACCTATTATACCAGAAATCACCCAATTGCGCCAACTTAAGACTTGGCCGCTACCACCAGCGCCGAACTCAGCTACAAGGTTGAAGATCGCCACCGCTGCCATCGCCGGGAAAGTGACCTTGTCCAAAATCAGATACCAGCGCAAATCATAAATGAAGATTATGACCATTACCGACACGACCAGCCAATCGCGTAAAACGCGAACTGCAAACAGCTGGTCCAGGGCAGGCGCTGCTTGGAGATTAAAAATGAAGGAACCCAGGAAAAGCAGGCCGGTTACCAGCTCGACTGCCGGATACTGCCAAGATATCGACTTGCCGCAGTAGCGGCACTTCCCCTTCAGGGCGACATAGCTTAGGATCGGCACGTTGTCATACCAGGCCAACTGATGGCGGCAATGGGGACAATACGAGCGGCCGAGCACTGTCTCGTCCTTGTGTAAACGCCAAATCAGGCAATTTAAAAACGAACCGATGATCAAACCGAAAAAAAAGATAAAAAATAATAGGGGGTAAACCATATGATGCATTATGACCTTTTAACCGTGGCAACGGCAAACAGGTTGTCGATATTAACCCGGCCGAATGAAGCTTTGAACAAGAACACCGCGAAATAATAATATAGGTTCTTAATCAGCTTCATTGCCGGAGTCCTGCTGCCGGCCACGCTTTGGATCGGCGGCAGATGGACGAATTCCACCTTTGCAAAACCCGCACCGAGGAGCAGACGTGACAAAGAACCTGGCGTATAAATATTAACATGATCCGAAGCTTCGAGGTA
Organism: Candidatus Falkowbacteria bacterium; assembly: GCA_013336275.1. Classification (NCBI taxonomy): domain Bacteria; phylum Candidatus Falkowiibacteriota; species Candidatus Falkowiibacteriota bacterium. Next base: position 129,164 of record JAAXUA010000002.1, on the reverse strand, counting down.
GTGACCTTTGGGCCTGACGCCGCGATGGATCAGCCGCTTCAGCCTGGCCTTCAAGAGCTGCATGCCGGCATTCGGCGTATGGACGAAAATGATACCATCTTCAGCCAGCAACGATTTTATGGAATCAAGCATCGGTTTCGGATTGGGCAGGTGTTCGATGACGTCGAACAGGGTCACGATTTCAAAACTGCCATTTTCGAATCCATTATCCTCGACCCGGCCCTTGAATACATGCTTCAAGCGCAAGATATTAGAAGCGTAGTTGGCCGCCGGCTCGGATATTTCGTAACCATAGGCTTCCCAGCCCGGGACGCCCTGGACTGCCTGAAGGAAAAAACCCAGCCCGCAACCCACATCAAGAATCTTGCCCGAGCGTCCTTGCATATACTGCGAGATGAACTTCTGGTACATCAGATGGTGGGACTCACGCCACCAAAAAACATCGAAGTCATCGACATTCTCATTGCCGAAATAGCCATCATAGTCGTCACGGGAACCGGCATCGGAAAAAAGATGTCCGCATTCGCACTTGAAAACGGAGACTCCGAATTCTTCAAAGACTTTCCCGTTCTGGCCACTGCCGCAGACTATGCATTTTGATAATTGATTATTCACAATTTTCCACAAACAACTGCTCAAGCCTTCTGGCTGCCGAAACGGCAGTGTTGTTCTCGCTGGCATAGCTAAGCCCGTTGTCGATTAACCTGTTTCTAAGCTCTTGATCATCCATAATTTTAATTATTGCTTCGGCCAGGCCTTCAGCATCATCGGGTCTGACAAGCAAACCCGTCCGCTCATGTTTGATCGCCTCCGGTGTGCCTCCCAGGTCGGTGCCGATAGTCGGCACTCGAGCCAGCATAGCTTCAACAACCACGGTCGAATAGGGTTCCGGCTCGATCGAGGTCAAACAAAGCAAGTCCAGAGACTTCACTAACGGTGCCACCAGCTTCACGTGTCCTGTGAAGACGACAGTTTCTCCGAGATCAAGATCGGCAACCAGGTCATGCACTGCCGCCTCGTTATTCGGCTCGCTCTGCCCCGAACCGATTATGACGCACTTGATATTGCTCGCGCCCCTATCCTTGAGAAGCTTGATTGCCTTCACTAGGACCTGAGCGCCTTTCCACTCGACCAGCCGGCCGACAAAGCCGACAACAAAATTGTTCGGACCAGCCTTCCAACCTTCCCTGATCTTCTGGATGTCTTCGATACTGACATTTGACAGCCTTTCATCGAACCGGCTCCAGGGATGGATGACCTGGAATTTATTTTTTTTCAAATCGCAACCATAATAACCAGCCACAGCGGCGGAAACGAAAATGATCTTCCGTGGAATTATCTGCAATAATCTGAAAACCGGACGAGGAAATGTATAATCATTAACGTACCAGATTGCCTTGGTTTTTGTCATAAGGCTGACGATAGCGGCCACCAGATCTGCCCGGACAGTATTGCAGAAAATGACGCAGGGCTTTTCTTGGACGACTATCCGTCGCAATTCTTTGACACTGGACCAATACCGCGCAACGGCACGCCAATCAAGCACCTTCATCCTTTCGAAAGGAATCAGGCGATAGGCCACGCCGAGCCGCTCGTATTCAGAGACAAAGCCGAGTTCTTCAGCCTTGTTTGAGTTTACTACGACCGGCTCAAATCTTTCGCGATCAATCTTTTCAAGAAGATCGATGATCGCTAGCTGGGCGCCGCCGACAAAGGGCGTGTGATTCAATATCAATACCTTGTGTTTCATGATTTTGATCTGATAGCTTCTGTATATAGGTCAAAAATTTTCTTCGCCACTGCCTCCTCAGAAAATTCCTTCGACTTGGCAAGATTGACCGCCCCCATCTTTTTAATCAACTCAGGCTGGCTGGCCAACGAAACGATTTTCTGAGCGCAAGCTTCGAAATCAAGCGGATCAACCAGGTAGCCGCCCTGGCCGTCTTCAATCACCTCTTTGGTCCCGCCAAGATTCGAAGCGATGACCGGCTTGCCTTGCTGCATCATCTCAATGATGCCGCGGCTGAAGGGTTCGGCCAGCAAAGAGGGGAAAAAATAAATATCAGCCCCTGCCTGGAGCTTGGCCATCTCAAGATGCTTCACATGGCCCAGGAACTCGACGTTCTTCAAGCCGTGCTGCTCGGCATATCGCTTGGCGAAATCAAGCATCTCTCCGTCGCCGGCGATTTTAAAAAATATCTCCTGATTCAGCACGCCCACTCTTTCAGCAACCTTCATCAAGGTTTCGATGCCTCTGTGGTAGATCATCTTTCCTGCAAACAGCACCGTAAACATGCCGGGGCGCTTGTCGATCGCCGCCATCTCGTTACTGGCTTCGGGAAATAAGTCATAAACTACCGCAACGTTCTTTTCTATGCCCGCGGACAGCATCTTTTCCTTGACGGCACAGCTTACCGCCATATTGGCCTGCACCTCAGCCAAGCGAGTGATTCGTTTTTTAAAATAGCCGTATTTGTAAGCCTCCCAGGGTGCGCGATAAAGGCCGTTGCATTTCAGGCACTTCCCCAAACGCATGCCCTCGCATTGGGTCTTGTTCTGATACAGCAGGTCGCCCTTGAGGCAGCCGAACCAATAATCGCGGTAATGGACCGCGCAAGGAATTTTATTACTCTTGGCCGCCGCCATGGCGCCGTTGCCCGTGAACCGCAAATCGGAGCTATGGATTATATCGATATCATATCTCTTGATCAAGCGCGAAAAGAAACCCGTCAGATAGGCGTCCCTCGCTTGAAGGATCGGCAAATATCTGACTGGCTTAAAAACATGAGTTTCAAAATCAGGATAGGCCTCGGTCGAAGCGATTATGACCTTATTACCCATTTTTTCCAGTGCACGCGCCAAGTGGTAGGTCGACGTCCCGACGCCACCGCTTTCAAAGGGATAATAGCTGATCAGCAGTATGTTCATATTAGACTTTGATCCTGAGCAAATGCTTGATTAGCTCTTTGAATATAAAATAGTAAGTGCGGACCATGCCGCCCATGATGACGCCTCTGTGCTTTTTCCCAAAATAAATCCCCATCCTTCTATACGCTTCGATTATAGATTTGAACTGATATATTTTCGTCCGCGCAGAGTGAGTGCCCCCGGCATGGACCCGGTATGACGACATTTTTTCCGGCAAATACCCGATCAGGCCGAATTCGGATCGTAGGACATTCATGGGCCAGTCGGTTATCTTCATATCAAGCAACCAATCGGGATAAGACACGCGGCTGTCGTTGCGGAAGACGGTCGAACAGGCGCCGATGAAATTTTTGGACAAGAGATCGACCGTATCGGACTTCGGTTTGATCGGCCAATCAGGAAAAGTCTGGCTTTGATCATGGTCTGTCTCACGATATATCGCCACCGGATGACAGCAGATGGCGCAGTCGTCATTTTCATCCAGAAAAGCGACCTGCTTCGCCAGCTTTCTCTTATCCGTCCAAAAATCATCACCCTCGCAAACAGCGACATATCGCCCCTTACAAGCCGCTAAGGTCCGAAGATAATTCAGGTGCCCGCCCATATTCTTTTCTGTTGTCAGCATGGTAATCTTGTCGGGAAATTTGTCGACGTATGCTTTGACGATTTCCCTAGTGCTATCAGTCGAGGCGTCGTCCCCCACAAACAAGTGCACGCCGAAACCGGCCTCTTGAGCCAGCACTCCCTCGATTGCTTGAGCAATATACTTTGCATGGTTATAAGTAACCATGCAAACGCTGATTGTTATATCTTCCTTCATTTTTTCTTTTTGCATCAGATGAGCTTCATTTCCATAAATATCTTATCGGATTCAGCGATTGACTCGATAAATCCTAGCTTGCCATACAATTTTCTGGCGGGCTGGTTGAGCTTGCTCACTTCCAATTTTGCCAACCTCAAACCAGCCTGTCTGGCCTCATCAAGAAACTGGCCCACCAGGGACTTGGCCAAGCCCAAGCCCCTAAAATCGCTACCAACGCTTACATTTGAGATATAGGCCTCGGCCGTATCGAGGTTAAGATAAGCAGCCAACAAGCCGACCAAGCCGTCATCAGTCCAAGCTTCGAAAGTAGTCGCCTTGTCTGCCAGCTTCTGAGCATAACCTTCGATATCGACCGTCTCGTTCAACGGCGGAATGAAATCGTTCTGGCAAGCCAGCAGATGTTCAGCAATAGCTTGCGCCGAAGCTGTTCCCTTAGCATACCTGACTTGGGCCTTGTCCATATATTTACGCTTATTTTTTATTCCCTTTTTCGCAAAGCAAGAAGATGCTTGAGCAGAGGTCAGGATATTCCAGGCCAAGCTCGTAGCAGCCGTCCAAATACTCCGGCGAGATGATATCGGTCTTAAGTAGCTTGTCCCACTGGAAGTTAGCCAAAGCCTTGAAAAAGATGCCGGAGCGATGGACGATTTCCAAACCGGCAGCGCGCGCATCGCGCTCAAGCGTATCCAGAGAATAGGTCCGCCGATGGCCATGTTCCTGCTCGGCTGGCGTAACGGCCTCATTATGGCTGATCAAACCCATCTTCACTGCCACGCGCCTTGAAGCGGCATTGGCATTAGGGCAGACCAGGAATAACCTGCCTTTGTCAGATAGCCACTCCCGCCTTATCTTCTCAAGCAGCTGCACCGGTTCATCGACATGCTCCAAGACATGGGTCAGGACGATATTATCATACTTGGCCGGCAACGACGCGTCCTCGAAGGTAGAGTTGATGAATTTGACTCGGCTGCCTAGCACCTGCTTCGCTTCGGCCAACGCCTGATCCGAAGCCTCGACGCAGGTTATATCGTCGAACAGAGGGAGAAGCCGCTTCGTGAAATCACCCTTGAAACTGCCCAATTCCAAGAGGTTGCCCTGGATCCAAAACGGAGCGAAGGCACGCAACATGAATGGGTGCATCACGTCGAAATCGAAACCGTAAGCATACTTGTGACTCTCGGCATCGTTCGTCTCGGAGTTATAGTCTCTTTGTGTTTCCATATGTTTTTTGATATTAATCCTCGTTTTCCAGGATGGCCAGACCGAACCCGTATTTGCCGAACTCATTTCCATTATACAGTATGTACACCTGGCCGCCACTTTCGAAAAGGTGCGGATAACACATCATGTCCGAATCCCAGCCCGTAGCTGAAACATCGATTCCCGCCTTGCCGTCGTCCCTAGTCCAGCTTGCGAGATCATCCGAATACGCATAGCCCAGGCGATAGCCTCGGTCGCGGTTCTTTCTGAAATCAGCAGCCTGTCGATAACAGAAATACATATGATACCGGCCAGACAGCTTAATAACAGTCGGCAAGGCCTGGCATTCGTCTGGCCCCAACACGTCCGCAATCAGCTGTCTCCCCTCTTTCTGCCAGTTGATGCCATTGCCGGAAACCGCGTGGCCGATCTTATAAACCCGTTGCGCTCCCTGGTCATGGTCGTAATCGGCCCACTGCGTGCCATAAATATACCACATGTGGTACTGCCCAGCATGGAAAGCGACAAACGGGTCACCAACCAAGAAAGGCTCGTCAAGCGAAGCCGCCAATATCGGCCCCGCGCCGATACGCTCAAAGGTTAAACCGCCATCATGGCTCTCGGAAAGACCGATTGCCGTCTCAACAGACACCGACACTCTCCGACTCCAGCCGCTGATATATCCGAACACCCGACCCTCGTGCTTGAACACGTTCAAAGGGAAAATTCCGTGCTCATCAAAACTACCCAACCCGCCCAGATCCAGTACTGTCTTGTCGGAAACTCTTAGCACTTTGGAAAAGTCCTTGGCCATTTCAACAAAAGCCGGGTGGCTTAGATATTTCCCGGTCTTGTCGACCTGGCGGGTAGAAAAATAAATCCGTACAAAATCGTCAAAAACCAATGCCTGCGGTGATTGCGCAAATTCGCGGCAGCCGTTTGGCAAGACATGTTCTGTCGGATCGAAAATTTTACCCAGCTTTTTCCATTTCATATCAATCGGTTAATGATTCGAGACGGGCCAGGCCGAAACCATGGCGCCCGACCTGGTTACCCAAATAAAGCATATATACTTCCCCGTCCAGTTCGAACACGTGGGGATAGCTGATCATTTCTGAATCCCAGCCGTCATCGGAGATATCGATTCCGGCCGAGTCATCATCCCTTGTCCAATTCATGAGATCATCGGAATAGGCATAACCGATGCGATACCCCTTATCTTTGCCTCGATAACCCTCGCTATAGCGGTAACAGAAAAACATCCGGTATTTTCCCTTGTAAAAAATGACGTCAGGACTGGCCTGAGCCTCATCGGCTTCGATACGACTCTCGATCAAGTCCTTGTTTGCTGGCTGCCAGTTGATTCCATCGGGTGAAGTTGCCATCCTGATCTTGTAGACCGGCTCGGCGCGACCATCGGACACGATCCACTTCCTGCCAGCGATATAATAAAGATAACGCTGGCCGTCAAAATTCCTGATTTTCGGACCACTCAAAACAAAAGGTTCGTCGAGGCTACATGACAACACCGGGCCGGGGCCAGCTTTTTTGAAAGTGACGCCATTGTCGTCGCTCTTGGCCAGACCGATGGCTACGTTAAAGGGTACCGATTCGCACCTGGTCCAGCCGCCGTAATAGGCCCAAACTTGGCCGCCCTCACGAATGACCGACACCGGATAGGTGCCGAACTCATCGAAGGCTCCCAGCCCGCCAAGTTCCAGGATCGGCGCCTTGGCCACATCAAGCACCTTGGTCAGGTCTTTACGGTCAAGATCGACATAAGCAGAGTAGCTGATGTACTGCCCGTTCTGATCGGGCGAAGGCCGGCAGGAAAAATAGACTCTGACGCGGTCATCGAAAATCAGAGTCGCCGGCGCTTGAGCGAACTCCTTAAGCCACTCCCGCCCAGCGATGTCTTGGGGGTTGAAAATCCTGCCTAATTTTTTCCATTTGAACATAAATCAGATCAAGTTGAATTTTTTCTCCAGCATCTCCCGGATATTCTCCTTGGAATTGAACATCATCACGTCGATAATCGAAAGTGACGGCACGAATTCTTGGCCGAATTGGCGATAGCGCACATCATCCGTTTTAATGAAGCTCAGGCCGATGCCGTCATTTTCGAACCGCTCTTTGCAATACAGCTCCAAGCCGCCGATGGGGTTGATATAGGATTTAGCGCACCTTGCCGCGCAGATAGAAACGACTCGATCTTCGGCTTTGAGTTCGTGGTCTGCCTGAATGGTCGATGACACCACCAAGGGCGTCGTGATGCCAAGATAATCTTTGGTAACCAGCAAGGAATTATGAAGAAAGTTGAACAGATTGCGGTCATCATGACCCACGACTCTTTCGACTACGCCGTAAGACTCGTCAAAATGCGGGGCTTTGCCATAAGCGCCGTGAATACGGTTCAAAATCGTCTTCCTCTCGCTTTCCCAAGAATCGGCCAGATACCGATCCTTGACGTGGAGATGGTCCGAGTCTTTCCTGAGGGGCAAAGTGATCTGGGCATCGCTGCCATTGACCAAGATGCGGTTGCGATTGAACCAACCTCTCTTCGTATATTTAGCATTATCATAAACCACGAACTCGTCGACCAGGTCCATCAATTGGAAATAGCCGATATAGGGCATGAAATATGGCTGCATGATCGCGATTCTCATGATTTTCCGCAAATAATATTAGCGATCCGAATGACGTCGTCATCAGGCAAATCATAATAAAATGGCAAACACAGAATCCTTCTCGATATGTCTTCCGAAACCGGAGCTTCTTGCCGGGTGACATAATCCAAGGTATTCAATGACGGATAGAAGTACCTTCTCGTAAAAACACCTTCATCTGAAAGTCGCGACTGCAAATCAAGCAAGGCTTCTTCCGAAGGCAGAATGACCGGATAAAAGCTGAAGTTATATTCGGCACCTGCCCTTACTAAGGGCTTCGATATGCCAGGCGCTGAGTCAAGCAGGCTGTCATACAATTCGCTGATCACCCTGCGTCGGGCGATTATTCCGTCGATCTGCGGCAGGATGCACAACCCCATGGCTGCGTGGAATTCAGAATTCTTTGCATTGATTCCGACTCCCCAGAATTTCTCAGGGCCTTCTTGGCCGAAATTGCGCATATACGATATGCGGTGTGCCAAATCGTCGTCATTGGTTATTACTGCTCCGCCCTCGACCGTGTGGAAGACTTTGGTGGCATGGAAGCTCAAAGTTGAGATGTCGCCGTAATTCAAAAGTGACTCGCCCTTGTATTTCACCCCGAAGGCGTGGGCAGCATCATAAATCACTGGCAAATCATATTTCTCCGATAGCTCCTTGATCCTTTCAACCTCGCACGGATTGCCATAAACATGCACCCCGAGTATGGCGGAGGTGTTCGGAGTTATCCGTTTCTCTATTTCAATAGGATCGATAGTCAGAGAATTCTTCTGGATATCGGCAAATATCGGCTCGCAGCCCTCCCAAATCAGGCTGGTGGTGGTCGCCAAAAAAGTGAACGGCGAAGTTATGACCTCTCCCTTGAGCGCCAAGGCCTTGATGGCGATTTGCAAAGCGACCGTGCCATTGGCGACCAGGAACAAATGTTTGACCCCGAGATGCTTTTTCAGCTTGTCCTCAAGCTCTTGGACCAAGGGTCCATTGTTGGTCAGCTGATTGTTCTCCCAGATCCGCTTTAACAGTTTTTCATACTCTTCGGCGGGCGGCAGATAAGTTTTGTTTACATTTATCATTTGGTTACGATATAAAGCACCGACCCCGGAGTTATCCGGTTATTTTCAAACGTTTCCTTGCCGAAAAAATCCGCACCGAGCTGGCGCACCTTGAACCCTGATGCTTGAAGCTTTTCCAGATATCCGACCTTCGAATATACTCTGACGTGGTCTGCTTCGCCATAATAGCGCCAATGATCTTCAAGAGACCTGACCGACGGATTCTCATAGTCTTTCTCCAGGGTCGGCAGAACCGGCACCTGCAGGATCGCCTCGCCGCCCGATTTCATTATTCGATATAGCTCGCTCATGGCCGCTCGGTCATCTTCGATATGTTCCAGGACGTGAGTGCAGATAATCAGGTCAAAGGAATTGTCAGCATAAACCGGCATAGCGGTCAGGTCCACCTGGTCATCGACATCTGTTCTGGTCAAATCAGCGCTTCTGTAGTTGACATTCTCATGCTTCTTAATGAGTTTTGCCAAGGGGGCCGAAGGCGCGATGTCCAAAAGCCTTATTTCCCCGCTCAATTCCGGCAGCCTTTTTCCAAGGTAAAGCGCATAAAGCCTGGCCGAATCCGAGGCGTGGCAAAGAGGACACATAAAATCAATCGCATTGAAAGTTTCATAGGCGAACAACGGGTGGATGAAGCGGTGCCTGCTGTACATATCAAGATACCATTCCGGGAATCTTGCATACTTCACTATTTTGCCGCCGCACACTGGGCATCGCAGCTTTCCGAACATTCCGTGACCGATTGCCGATGACTCCATTAAAATATATTTGGCCGCTTTCTTCGTTTTTTTTATCATGGATGACAGCATAGACGCCTTTATTGCAATTTTTTTATAGCCTCCCCAAGCGATTTGTCATCGGGGTTCAGTTTCTGCGCCGACTTGAAATACTCCAATGCTTCCTTGTTCTTTTTCTCTTCAAGATAGATGTTGCCTAGCTGCAATGGCAGCTGATAGTTGCCCCGATTGAACGAGATTGCCCGCTTGTAATACCAGATAGCCTTAGCGGCCTCTTTTTGCTTGTAGTAATTCCAACCGACGTACTGATAGACATTGGCCGCGAAAGGACTCACCTTGAGAATCTTCAAAAAGGCCTCGTTGCTCTTCTTGTAGTCTGAGATGTTCAAATAGGCCATGCCCAGCATAAAATAACGCTGCTCGGAATATTTCATGATCGCTGTCCGATGCTCAAGATTGGCAACTGCGCTATTCGCGTCGGGCAGCAGAGGAAATACTTTCTCAATCTCCCGAGCGGCGTCAGCATAGCGCTTATCATAATAGTACAACAATCCCAGATAATACTGCGGATCGGGCAGCATCGGATACTGCTTTATCAGCTCCTTAGAGGCCTTCTCTGCTTGGGCCAGATACTCGCTACGGCCTTGGCGGACGAAATAGACATAAGCGTTCAGCAGTCTCATCTTTCTGAAATAATTATCAGGCAGTTCCTGATCTTTATCGATTATCGATTTCACCAAATCCATACTGCTGATATTGAAGCGCTCATTCAGCTTGATCCTGTCGGATTCGTAGCTTGTCAATTCCGATAAGTAATAATCGCGATAATATTCCTCGGCCGGATTCAGGGCGATGGCCCGCTGATAATAGTCTAGGGACCCCAGCCTGTCTCCTTTGGCGCCGGCGAATTTCGATTTCACGGCATAATAATCAGCCTGAACTTTGAAGATTTCGCTGACAATCTGTCCCGAAGCGATGGCCGCCACCAGCGCTAGCATCAAGAAGCCGATGGCACGGAACCGGCCGATACGCTCGAACGAGAACTCATTCGCCTTGAAGCCGCTCTGAAGAGCCATGACCAGGACTGCATAAAACCAAAAAAGTGCCTGGGTTTCGGTAATCGAAAAACTGAAAAATATCGCTGCCCCATACCCGAACAAGCTAGCCAGCAAAGCGATAGCTAACAACCGATCCGTGCGGTCCTCAATCGACGGCAGACCCTTAAGAGAAGTCCAAAACAGGTATCCGAAAATCAGCAGCAACCCCAGCAGGGCTGGCACCCCACCGGCCAACGATACATCAAGGTACTCGTTGTGCGCCCGATCAGAAAAGGCATTGATATTTTCTTGCTCGCCCCAAGCCGGGTTGTAATAATCCAAAAAGAGTATGCGTTGCGTTTCGGGACCGTATCCGACAACCGGGCTCTTTTTGATCAAGTCCAAGGCCCCTTGCCAATACTGAAAACGCAGGAATACGCTACCGACCGAAAAATTGAAGCTGCTTTTAAGCCTATCGAATAGCAGATAGTCGGAATTCCGGTTGATAAAAATCGTGCTCGCCCCAAGAATAAAAAAAATGGACAAAGCCGCGATTCCGGCCCTGGCCAGGTTCTTTCTTTTCAAGATGTTCATGCCTCTGTCTCTCAGTAGCAGTGCGGCTCCGGCCATCGCGCCAACCAAAAAGCCGATCCAGGCCCCGCGGCTATACGTCAGGACCAGACACGCAAACTGAGATAGTATCAAGAAGCCGTAAAATATCTTTAGCTTGCTATTTTTAGCAGCATATATCTTATAAGCTGCTAAAAATGTGGTCAGAACCAGGAAATTGCCCAAAAAAACCGGCTGTCCCAGAGTCGAACCAGGCCTGAAGTGTTCCACTTTCTGCAATTTCAAGAAATCCAGATTCAACCAATGAAGAATCCCTATTACGCTGACAAAAAAACTGCCAAGCAACAAACCGGTAATTATTTTTTCCGCCCTGGCCCGCTTGTTGATAGCAAAAACAAGCAATATGGCGAATAAAAGATAAAAAGCATAGGTAATCAACCCTTGCTGGCGCCAATAAAACCCATCAATGCTTGTCGGCTGATCAACCGAGAAGATAGTGCCTACCCCCAAAGCCAAAAAGAACGGTAAGAACAGTAGATACTGCTTCATTGAGCCATATATGACCGCCTTTTTTTCTAAGAATACCTTTATCAAAGTCAGAAGCAGCAGCAGGATAACGAAAATCTTGAATATCACCACCTTATCGATCGCCAAGTTGATAATGAAGCCTGGGGCAGTCTTACTGATGGGCGTAAAGTAGAGCGGCAGCAAAAAAAGCAATCCGCAGAGGACGTATGTTATGATATTATCAATATATTTAGCCATTTTTTCCATATTTACCATAACCAAACTTTACCCTAAATGCTTAAAAAAATAAATAGGGGCGAGTTTCGCCCCTATTTATATATAAAACCCTTAATTGGATCCATTAAGAATTCTACTACTGAGTCATACCGCCAGGAGTGGCAGTGTGGACGTCTTTAGTGATGCCGCCAGTCTCTCCGCCAAGACAATAAGTCAAGGTATAAGAAGTGTAAACCGGGGTAGTACCATCAGATCCCAAAGCTGACGGACCGACAGTAGCGTAGATGTACGGAACGTTCGCAGTGGTGCAAGGCGTATCGAGCTGGGTAGGAGCTGTCGGTACCTGGTTCATGTACTTGGTAGTACCGAACTGGATGGCAGTTCCTGCGCCTACAGCGCTTGCCTCTGGATAACCATTAGCGTCGTTATAATACAGCTCTAATGCGTTCTGCATCTGTTTGACGTCGCCAACGCGCTTGGAGTCACGGGACTTCTGACGAGCATTGTTCAATGAAACTACAGCTAAGGTCGACAAGACGCCGATAATAGCGATAACCACCAACAACTCGATCAAAGTAAAGCCCTTTTCTTTGTTTAATTTCATTTATTCACCCCCTTCCCTGGTGTATGCCTGCCCGGCCGAAAACGGCTTGGCAAACAGACGGATTAATTGCAAATTAACTTATCCACATTATACCACAAAAAACCTAAATATTATATATTTTGTCAATTTATACGCCGGCCGACATGTTATACATCGGCTGCATGATTGCCATAATCACTCCGACTACCGCTACGCCCATAATTATGAGGATGAATGGCTCCATCAAGGTCATGAGGTTGGCGATGATATTGTTTATCTCCCGGCCATAAAAATAAGTTATTCTTTCTAGGACCACGTCCAATTTACCGGTCTTTTCTCCGACCGACATCATCTGCCCCACCATCTTGGGCACCTCGGGGCTCTGGACAAAAACCGAGGATATGGAATTACCGTCTTCGACCTGTTTGACCGTTTCTTCGATCAGCTCTCTATATATCTCATTACCGACCACATCGGCCGATATCTTCAAACTCTTAGTAATAGTGACTCCTCCCAAAAGCAATGTCTGCATCGAACGGGTAAACCTGACCAGATAGATCCGCCGGAAAAGCGTACCGAAAACCGGCAGGTTCAATTTCATTAGATCGATGCTGCGTTTGCCAAAGGGCGTAACCGAATAAAAACGATACCCTATTCCAAGAACTACGGAGCCGACCAGCAGCACCCACCAATAGCTTACCAAAAAGGCGGACAGACCGATCAGCATCTTAGTGGCTAAAGGCAGCTCGGTACCGGTTTCAGTCAGGATGCTCGTCAGTTTCGGCACGACCACGACCATCATCACGATACCTACCACGACCAAAAGCACGAAAATGATTGCCGGATAGATCATGGCGCCCTTGATTTTTGACATCATGTCATAATCCTTCTCCATTTCGTCCGCGAGGTAATTCAAAACTTCTTCAAGCTTGCCCGAGGTTTCTCCGGAGCGGATGACGCTGATAAAAAAATTAGTGAAAACTTTGGGGTGTTTTGCCAAGGCTTCGGACAATCTGGTGCCCGCCTCGACGTCGTCCGCGACTTCATTAAGTATGCTCTTGAGCTTAGGGTTTTCCGTCTGATCAAGCACTATTTTCAAGGATTGGACCATGGCGACATTAGCCGAAATAAGCACGGCGAATTGCCGAGAAAAAATCACGACATCCTTGATCTTGATCCTATTTAAAAAAGGCAAGCTGCTTAGCCGGCTTTGTTTCTCCTCTTTGATGTACAAGACTGACAGGTTTTTTTCGCGCAACAAATCGACGGCCACTTCTTCGCTTGGCGCCTCAACTAGGCCACTGACCGAATTCCTGTTCTTGTCTTGAGCTCGATATTGGAAAATTGGCATATTTAACCGAGTTGAATCTTAATATCCTCGACCTTGATCTCGCCTAGACGCACCAGGTCTTCGATCGCACGATCCATATTGATCATGCCATCTTTCCTGGAAGTCTGGATGGCGCTATCAATCTGATAAAACTTACCCTCCCTGATCAAGGACTTGATAGCCGGCGTACCGATAAGGACTTCCGCGGCTGGAATCAGTCCTCCGCCCCGCCGCGGCAGCAACTTCAGGACCACGATCGCTGAAAGCACGTCAGCGATAGCGTGGCGGGCGACTTCCTCAGTCATTCCCGAGGCTACAGCACCGACCATCAGGTGCTCTATCGCTTTGACGACATTGCTTGCAGTTATCTCTGCTATCACCATGGCATTCCCTGCGGCCAGCTCTAGGGCCAGCGAAGCAGCAGAATTGAAATTCTCTCTTGCATCGCCGACATAGACCAGGTCAACATCTTCTTCCAGACAATATCTTAGGCCTGACAAAAAACTTGGCGTATCGACCCCGACTTGGCGCTGTTCGACGATCGACTGCTTGCTGACGAATGAATACTCGACCGGATTTTCGAGAGTGACAATGCGTCTTTTTTCTGTCCGATTTATCTCTTCGATCATGCTGGCAACTGTTGTGGTCTTGCCTGCACCGTAAGACCCAGCGATGACGCACAAGCCATTCTTGTATTTGGCCATGTCGCCGATAATCGGCGGCAGGTTAAGGGTCGCGAATGTTTCGATCGTATCAGGAATATAATAGAAAGTGATGGCCGGTAATTTTTTCTGATAAAAAAGGTTGATGCGGAAACGGAAGGCGTCAGCGATTTTTTTGACCACGACCAGCTCCCTTTTTTGGTTCAGCTCCGCCAGCTCCTCCTCGGTCAGAACCACGCCCAAAATTTTGACGATAAGATCGCTCGTCATGATGTCCGTATCGGGCATGGGCATAAGTTCGGTGCTCAGGCGCCAGATAGGCTGGCTGCCGACGGTCAAGTGCAGGCTCATCGCCTTCTTGCGGGCGGTTTCCGATAATATGCGATTCAAAAAAATTGAGGGGACTTCCATATTATTGCTTAGCCAATATCTTGTTTACTTTGTCCACCACTTCGGATGGCATATAGTGAGCTTTGATCAGATAATCTATCGCCCCCAAGGCTAAGCCCTGCTGGACTTCGCCCCTTTGGCTCAAGTTGGTCAAAAGCAGCACTTTTATATCTTTGGTCTCCGAATTCTCCTTAAGGGCCTTAAGCACCTCGAAGCCGTTCAACTTAGGCAGCAAGACATCCAAGAGGATGATGTCCGGCAATTCCTTCTGGGCTAATTTAAGTCCTTTTTCACCATCCTCGGCCGTAACTACCTGGAAATTTTCCAACTCGAACTTGGTGGCGTACATGGTAAGCAGGAACGAATCGTCCTCGATTATTAAGATTTTGCTTTTGGTGGCTGGCATATATTTGATTATAGCAATAAATAAGGTTAAACAGAATCAATCACGCATTACCCGCATTACCTCCTGGATAGTCGTCAAGCCCTTCAGGGATTTGATGATGCCATCCTGCATCATTGAAATAAAAATTTGGCTTTCCCTGATGTCATCATCCTTGATGGCATGGCCATGCTCGATTATCTTGTGTCTCAGGTCATCATTGACGTCGACTATCTCAGCAACGGCGACTCGTCCAGCATATCCTGAATTGCCGCAGCGAGGGCAACCTTTGCCTTTGAAAAAGGTGAACTTATCGAATTTTTCATCACCGAATTCATCAGCGATGATCTGCTTGGGTATTTTTTCGAACTCTTCTCTGACTTCAGCGATCAAGTCGTCGGGCATAGCATCTTCAACCTTGCAGTTTTGGCAGATTTTTCTGGCTAGACGCTGAGCCAGGACAGTACTTAATGTCGAGCCTAACAAGAAAGCCTCGACTTTCATGTCCAACAATCTCGGAATGGTGCCGACAGCGCTGTTGGTATGCATCGTCGAGAGCACGAAGTGACCGGTCAAGCTGGCATGGATGGCCAGTTCGGCGGTCTCGCTGTCACGGATTTCGCCGACCATGATGATGTTCGGGTCCTGGCGCAAAAGAGCGCGCAACCCGCTGGCAAAAGTGAAACCGACTTCGGATCTCACTTGAGACTGATTGACTCCTGGCATAAAATATTCGACCGGGTCTTCGAGCGTCGAGATGTTAACCCCCTCCTTATTGACCATATGAAGCACTGAGTACAATGTGGTCGATTTGCCTGAACCGGTAGGACCGACTACTAGGAACATCTTGTTAGTCTTCTTGATGTTTTCATTGATAGTGGCTAGCGACCTGCCGCTGAAGCCCAAGTCTTCCAAGGTCGGAGCGCCCTTGGTCACATCCAAAACGCGCATCACGACTTTTTCCTCGCTGACCAAAGGCAGGGTTGAGACACGGAAGTCAACCTCTTTGCCGTTTATGACCTGGCGGATGCGTCCGTCCTGCGGGACGCGAGTCTCATCAAGCTTCAGATTGGACAACACCTTGATGCGAGCAACGATAGCTTCATGGATATTTCTGGGCAGCACCAAGGAAGTGCGCAGGATGCCGTCGATACGATAGCGTACACGAGCCTCTTTCTGCATCGGCTCGATATGGATATCACTAGCACCGCCCTCCACGGCATGGCGCAAGATGACAGAGACGATCTTGATCACCGGCGCGCTGCCGATGATCTCTTCAATCTCCTCTTCTTCTTTTTTCTGCTGCTCTTTGCGCTCTTCATCCTCATCTTCCTTAAGCTTCAGGGCCACTGAAATCTCCTTGGACAAAGAGCGGTACTGACGGAAGACATGATTGAAGCTATTGTTTGAAACCAGGAAGAATTGGACGAACAAACCCTGTTCTTTGGCCAAAAACTGTACGGCCTCGATCGCCTTGAAATTATCGGGGTCGATTACGCCGACCTTGATATGGGTGGCCTCACGATCGAAACAAATCATCTTATAATTCTCTGCGACTTCGGTCGGCAAGGTGTTAAGGGCAAATTCGATGACTTTCTTGGTCGTAAGATTCTCATACTGCAACCCGTAGGCGCCAGCTTTCAGTTCGGTCAGTTTCTCCAGTTCGATCAATTTATTCTCCAATAAAAAATCTTCGACCGCCTGCTGCTTGGCCGCCGCTTGTTCTATTGCCTTATCGACCTGTTCTGCGGTCAATATTTTTTTCTTTTTCAACAGTTCAAGAATCTCTTCTTGTTTTGTCATAATCTTTATTGGACGGGTTTTTGAGGCCTGGAAAACGGATTCAGGTTACCGAGCGCCGGCGTCGAACTAGGAACTACAGTCTCGGCTAGACCATTCAGCTCAGAATTCTGCAGAGCTTTTAGGTTCAGTGACTTTATGGCTCGTACGGTACTGGCCCTGGCCTTGTTGGTTCCAGTCAGAAGTTCAGGAAGGTCATTCGGCATCTTGGCCCAACTCAAGCTTTTGAGCCAGAACAAGCCTGCGCCAGTCAGGACGAACAGGATCACCAGTATTATCATGCCAGCTAAATTTTTATCAATCTTTCCCATATGCTATTGTACGCTCTTTAAATAATATGCGTAGATTTCCAAATTCACGGTTCCCAAAGCCGGATAATAATTAACGCTGAAGACATCCAGCAGGCGCAGGCTGTGCTCAAGACTGACCAAAAAATCCTTCACCAGATTATAATCGACATTTTTCGCGGCTAAACTTATTTTGACTCGGCCGATGTCGGCGGCCAGACTGGTGTTTCCCCCGCTATTATTGGCAAACGGGCTAGAAGCAGCCTTCTTACCCTCAGGCGACATATTCAGATTGGTCATGCTCAGACTGTGCCTATTGGCAAGGGCTTCTATCTGGACTAACAAACTCTCCGTTTCCGGCTCAGTAGGCAAGAACCTCCTCATTCGCTCCAAGCTGGCCTGGTCGATTGCCCGGTATTCCGCATTGACTTTTCTTAAGTCGGAAACATATTGGGAGACGGTCCGATACTTGTTCTCTTGGTCGGTCAGGGTCTCGTTTATTTCACGAGAGACCTCTTGATATTTCGGCAAGACGACAAAAAAAGCGCCGATTGAAAAAACCGCTAAAACCATGATGGTGGCCAGCCAGCGGAAATAGTCGATCAGAAAATCATTTGCCGCTTTGATCAATTGCTTTTTGTCTCTTTCGATCTTCATTCAGATTATTTTTTTTCAAGGAAGACGTCGCTCTTAATGACGAGGCCCAAGTCGAAGTTGACGCTCTTACTCACCGGATCGACGCTGCCGCCGGAAACCTCCACGGATATGACCTTGGGGTTGTGCCTTAGAACATCTATCTGGTGGGCTACCGAATAAAAACTGTCCGCATGGCCCTTAAGCGAATAACTGCCGTTGATCGACCCGCCGAAGCTGTCAAAGTAGACGTTGGATAAGGTATTTTCTTCCAAAAATTTGAAAAAGCTGGTCCAGCGGATATGCCGATTCAGCAGGAAGGTGACCTGATCCAGTTTGCGCTGGAGATCGATAATCTTGTCCAGGTCGACCTCTTCGCGTTTCTTTTCCATATCCAGCAGATTGAATTGCTGGATTACCGATTCGATCTCTTTCTGCTTCTGGGCCTGCCACCATTCTACGCCGCGATAACCGGCGAAAATTATGATGAAATCTATGGCCAAAAACGTCGCGAGCAGGGTCAGGTTGCGCTGCCAATCAAAAAAGGTTATGACTTCGCTCTTGATCAGGTCGGTTGCCAAAACGCCTTCGCTCCGCTTCGGTCTGGAAAGGGCTTCTAACTTCGCTTTGATCTTTTCGGAAATCCGCTTAAGCTGTTCTGTGACCATCTCCGGTTTCGGCTCCTCTTCTTTGATTCCCAATGACAAATCAATGGGCGCTTCCCCATTTCTACCAGACTCACTGGATCTTTTTATTTTCTTATTTTCTGACATCTTAATTTGAGTCGAGCTGCCTCAAGGCCAAACCGACTGCAACGGACATTCTCGGACCGATTTCGTCAAGCACCGGCTTTAGTTCGCTCGGGTATGATAATCTATTCCACGGATCGCCGATGATTACGTTAAGGTTCAGTTCCTTGGCCAAATAACCCGAAAAACTGGCCAAGAGCGATGCTCCGCCAGAAAGCACGATCTTTTCAACTCTCTTATTATTCTTGCTTTCATACATATTCAGAACATATTTGACCTCATTCAGGATCGGGTTGATCGTCTCGATAATGGTCTTAGGAACGACATCTTGGCCTGAGGACTCCAAAGCATTGCCGCCCATATCGTACTTGAATTGCTCAGCCCTTTCGAGGCCGACGCCCAAATTGTCGCCGATCGCCTTGGTAATGGTCAGTCCGCCGACATCGATGCTCCTCGAAAGGACCGGGATGCCCTTATCTACGACCGCTATGTCAGTGGTATTGGTGCCCAGCTCGACCATCATGATTACGCTCTTATCCTTGCCTAAAAGCGCTCGGACGAGCGAGAATGTCTCCGTCTCCAGGCTCAACAGGTTTATTTGCGCCTCTTTGAAAATATCGATGTATTTTTTGACTAATGTCCTGGGCGCGCCCGTAAGCAAGATTTTGAAATTACCCGGTACTGCCGCCTGGCCAGGCTCATCTTCGATGCGCCGCCAGTCAAGAATCATGTCTTCTAAAGCTACCGGGATGACTTTTTTTGCTTCCCAGCGCACAGCGGCATCAATTTCCTTAGGATCGACGTTGGTCAGATTCAAAACTGAGGAGAAAACCGCGTAAGTCGGCAAAGCGGCCACGGCCTGACGGCCAGCGATACCAGCCTCTTGCCTGATCTTATTGATTACCTGCGCCGCTTTCTTGGGATTATTCTGCCAATCGATACTCAGGCTCGAATCCTTGCCCTCGCTGAAACCGTAAGAAGAAAGTGCCGGCCGGCCCTTAACCTTCTTCAATTCTACTATTTTAATGCTTGAGGTGCCGATATCGATTCCTAGATAGCTAACGCTTGATAATAATCCCATATATATGGCAGTTACTCTTTAATAACTTTCGTTAATATTATATAATATGATTGAGTTCACGGCAAAACATTTCTTCAATTAATTATAACACAAATCAATAATTCAATAAAATAGCTCTATGGATTTTTTCAATAGATATAAAAAAATATTCCTAGTTCTGGGCTTTGTCGGAGTGGTGATATTCATCGGCTATTTTCTCTATTCCCTATTCTTTAAATCAACGACTCCAGAGGGTCTGGAAGGCGACCAAAATGCGACTTCTACCGGCCCTGGCAGCGGCCTCCCGGCCGCCAACACCGGCACCGGCGGCCAAATAATCGATAACGGGGGCAAGACTGACGGATTATCCGGTGCGGCCACTACTTCCGCTGGAACAGCCAAACAGCCCGACCAAATCGCTTCAGGCGGCGTCACCAAGACTGAAACCCTCACCAAGACACCAAGCTTGGGCGCCACTATCTCAAGCGATGGCAACGGCTTGCAATACTACGACAAGAATGACGGAAAATTCTACCGCATCGACCCAGCTGGCAACGCCAAGGCCATCTCCGACAAGGTCTTTTACAAAGTCGACAGCGTAGTCTGGTCGCCGAACAAGAACCAGGCCGTATTAGAATACCCCGACGGTTCTAATATTATCTACGACTTCAACAACCAGAAACAGATAACTCTGCCCGCTCATTGGAAAAATTTTTCCTATTCCCCAGACGGAGGCAACCTAGTCTTCAAAAGCATGGGCCAGGACCCCGACAATCGCTGGGTGGCCACGGTTTCAAGCGACGGTAGTCAGGTCCGAGGCATCGAGCAGCTTGGCGACAAGGATGACGAGGTCTATACCGAGTGGTCACCCAACAACCAGGTGGCAGCGCTTTACGCCGAGGGTAAGGATTTTGATCGGCAGGAGGTTTATTTCATTGGTTTGAACGGAGAAAATTTCAAATCGACCATCGTCGAGGGCCGCGGTTTCGACCCGAAGTGGTCTCCTCAAGGCAATCAGCTGGTTTACAGCGTCTACTCCAGTCAGACGGAAATGAAGCCTGGACTATGGGTAGTCGATGCACAGGGCGACAATATCGGCTCAAACCGCCGCAACCTGAACATCAATACCTGGGCCGAAAAATGTAACTTTTCCGGTGGAACTAACCTCTTCTGTGCTGTCCCTCGCGAACTCGATGAAGGCGCTGGCCTATTCCCAGAGCTGGCCAAGAACACAGTAGACGACCTTTACCAAATCGATTCAGCCACAGGCGCCAAAAAACGCATCGCCATCCCCGAGGGAGACTACACCATAGATAACATCATGGTCAGCGCCGATCAGAAGTACCTATACTTCAGCGACAGTGCCTCAGGCCAGCTCCACAAGATAAATCTAAAATAACGACTGCGTGTGAGCAGTCGGTTCTCCGCAGGGTCCGCAAGGACCAAGGAGAACGGCCTTAAGAAACTTCTCCGCAGGGTCCGCAAGGACCAAGGAGAACGGCCTTTAATAAAATCCAACCTCTCATGAAAAAATCCATCTTCAAACAGAAATTCTTCACCCCCTTATTCATCGCTTCATCAGCTGTTGCCATCTTCATCTTTATCTTCAGCGTCATGCTCTTGCGTGGCATCATTTTTTATAACCAACCGGCCGCGGCCGAACAGTCAACCTCCCCTGATCCATATGCCGAATTTCAGACCGACCCCTTCATTACCAAAGTGCCGACAGCCAAAGATCTTATCACCAAGCCGATCATCAACGGCAGCGACCCCATCCTCGGAGACATGAAGTCGCCCATAACCATAATCCAATTCTCAGATTTTACCTGCTCATACTGCGGTTCTCAAGAATTGCAGATCCGTAAGCTGATGGACGAATACCCGGGCAAAATCAAGCTGATTTGGAAAGACTACCCGGAAAAAGACACCGCCTCTATCTCCCACCGGGCAGCCATCGCTGGCCGCTGCGCCGCCAGCCAAGGAAAATTCTGGCAGTATCACGACCTAGTGTTCCAGGGCGGCTCCAAAATCAGCGCCGAGTCTTTGACTTCGATTGCGAAAAAGCTCACCCTGAACATGATCGATTTCAACAAATGTTTCAAAGACAGTCTGACTGCTCAATCGATCAACAACAACATGATTGAAGCTAATGCTCTTGGCATCACAGGCATCCCCTTTCTCTTCGTCAACGATAAGGAATTCATGGGTGAGGTTACTTTCGCCGAACTGAAGCAGACCGTAGAATCGTTGCTAAAATAATAAGTTATAAATCAAAAATTAACATAAAAACAGCAAGGGGTGCTGTTTTTGTTTGAACATATGGCCAAACTATCAACAGTCTTCGTTTGCAAGAAATGTGACGCGCAATTTCCCAAATGGAGCGGTCGCTGCACCGAGTGCGGCTCTTGGGGCACGCTCGAAGAACAGAGCCTAACCCCCCAAGAGCAAAAGTCGCAGAGCCAGAAGCCGGCAGCTGCCAATATCATCAATCTCAAAGAGATCAATGAACGCAATTTCAATCGGCTATCTACCGGTTTGGCCGAGTGCGACCGCGTCCTGGGCGGCGGCTTGATGCCTGACTCGTTCGTCTTGCTGGCTGGCGAGCCTGGTATCGGTAAATCGACGCTGGTGGCCCAGCTGGCCGGACATCTGGCCAAAAAACAGCCGGTCCTTTATGTCAGCGGCGAGGAATCAGCCCACCAGGTCAAAGAACGGCTCGAACGGCTATCGATCGACCCGGGAACTATAGGCTTCCTCAATGAGACCAATGTCGAAAAAATTGTCGCCACTGCCGAAGAATCCAAGCCGGTCGTCTTGATCGTCGACTCAATCCAGACCATCTACTCTTTCAATCTACCCTCTGAGGCTGGCAGTGTAAGTCAGATACGCGCCAGCGCCGTCAAGCTGCTCGAACTGGCCAAACAAAAAAGCGTGGCAGTCATCCTGATCGGCCATATCACCAAGGATGGCGCTGTGGCCGGACCGAAAAGCCTTGAACACATCGTCGATACCGTCCTGTACCTCGAAAGCGAAACCCAGCATGATTACCGCCTTCTTCGGGCTAGCAAGAACCGTTTCGGCTCAGTCAATGAACTTGGCGTCTTCTCCATGACCGGCTCAGGCTTCGAAGAAGTGGTCAATCCTGGCGGCATCTTCTTGGAAGCGGACAGCGAACATCTGGCTGGGGCGGCAGTAAGCTGCATCCTTGAGGGTACGCGCCCCTTCCTGGTCGAAGTACAGGCCTTGGTCACCAAGACGGTCTTCGGATATCCTCAGCGGAAGGCTTCCGGCTTCGACCTCAACCGCCTGCAAGTCCTGATCGCCGTCCTCATGAAACGAGCCAAAGTTAATCTCTCCAACCAGGACGTCATCATCAATGTCGTCGGCGGCCTCAGAATCAACGACCCGGCCCTGGACCTGGCAGTCTGCGCCGCCATCATCTCTTCCCTTCTGAACGAACCGTTACCTGCGCAGACCATCGCCCTGGGCGAGGTCGGCTTGGGCGGCGAAGTCCGTCCGGCCTCCAAGCTAGGGCAGCGCCTGAATGAGGCGGAAAAACTCGGCTTCGTTCAGGCCATGGTCCCGGCCAAAGCGGAAGGCGGCAAGAAGATAAAAGCCCTGCCGGTCAAGAACGTCGACAACCTGGCCTCTTTCTTCACTTTCAAATAATGCTGCTACCAAAAATATTCTACGATCAACCGACTTTGAAAATAGCCCAAGACTTATTGGGCTGTTTTTTGGTGCGCCGCTTACCTGACGGAAAAACCGCGAAATACATGATTGTCGAGACCGAAGCTTACGATGGGCCGCTTGATAAAGGCTCGCACGCCAGCCGGGGACGCACGCCCAGAAACCAACCGATGTTCGAGACCGGCGGCATCGCTTATGTCTATTTCACCTATGGTATGCACTACATGCTCAATGCCGTAACCGGGACCAAAGACTACCCGGCAGCCGTGCTTATTCGCGCACTTGAACCCTCGACCACAAGCTCCGGAAAAACCGATGGCCCTGCCAAGCTAACCAAAACTCTTGAGGTCGACAAATCATTCAACGAGCTTCCACTATATACCAAAAAGCACGGCCTTTGGATTGAGGGCCGTGCTAAAAACTTCATTTTAAAACCCGAGGACATCGTTGCTAGGCCTCGCATCGGCATCAACTATGCCGAAGAATACAAGGATAAGCCGTGGCGATTCTATATCAAAAACAGCACCTTCATTTCAAATAAATAACTCAAAGGCAGGATTGTTTTATTTCTCACTCCCAATGGATATTGCCGCGCCAATGCGCCGACTCACTTCTCAATAATTCGCTGCCGGCCAGCTCCGGGTCGCGATCCAACAGATCGCTAACCGCTTTCTTGGCCATTTCCATCAGATCATAATCGAACAACGAAGCCAGTTTCAGCTCTGGAAAGCCTTTCTGCAATTGGCCATAGACCTCGCCTGGCCCGCGCAGCTCCAAATCTATCTTGGCCAGAGCAAAGCCGTCATTGTGCTGCTCCAGGGCCTCAAGCCGCTTCAGGGTCTCTGGCGAGTTGCTTTCCGTAAACAGCAAACAATATGATTGATGGTCGCTTCTACCGACCCGGCCACGGAACTGGTGCAACTGGGCTAAGCCGAAACGCTCAGCCCCTTCGATCATCATGACCGTGGCATTCGGCACATCCACGCCGACCTCCACCACCGATGTCGAGACCAGAATCTTGGTCTTGCCGGATGCGAAGTCAGACATGACCTGCTCCTTCTCAGCCGCTTTGAGCTTGCCGTGAAGCAGCCCTACTTCCAAGTCCGGAAAAATCTGCTTATTCAGTTTCTCGTGCTCATCATTGACCGATTTGACTCCTAGCTTGTCCGAGGGGTCGATCAACGGACAAATGACAAATACCTGCCGTCCAGCCTCGATCTGTTCGCGGATAAATTTATAGGCCAACAAGCGCTTCTCTTCGGACACGATCCTAGTCTTGATGGGTTTCCGGCCAGCTGGCAACTCGTCCAAAATCGAAATATCTAGATCGCCATATAAGGCCAAGGCCAAGCTTCGCGGAATCGGTGTCGCCGTCATAGACAAAAGATGCGGGGAGGACCCTTCAATTCCTGATTTTTCCAAAAGATTCTGCCGTTGAGCCACGCCGAAACGGTGCTGCTCATCCACCACCACTAAACCAAGCTTCTCAAATCTGACATCCTCCTGGATCAAAGCATGCGTACCGACAATGATGTCCGACTGCTGGACAACGGCTGAGGCGTTCAGCTTCTTAACCTTCTTCTTCGCGTCATCGCTTGCCGTCTCTTCGTCATCTTTGCTCAATTTCTTATCACTCCGCGTAACCAGGCCGACCGTTATATCGAAACTTTCGAGCAGCTTGGTGATGCTAGCGAAATGCTGCTTGGCCAGAATCTCCGTCGGAACCAAGATGGCCGACTGCCACCCATTGGCTACCGCATTGAGCGCAACCAAAGCAGCGACGACCGTTTTGCCGCTACCGACATCACCCTCGAGCAACCGAGTCATCGGACTGTCTTGCTCCAGATTCTTCAAAATCGCCCACGCCGCCTTGCGTTGGGCGTCGGTCAAGGTAAAAGGCAGATTAGCCACGAACTTCTTGGTAAGCTCCTCGTCGAAGACGATGGATGGTGCCTTGGATTTCGAAATGCCTCGCTGGTTCTGCTGCGCCACCAGCTGGATCAAAAATAGCTCATTGAAAGCCAGGCGTTTCTTAGCAGAGTGGATATCGTTAACATCCCGCGGAAAATGTATCAGTCGCACAGCTTCGGCCAAAGTCAGCAGCTTGTTCTGCCTTCTGATCGATTCCGGCAACCAATCGCTCAGCCTGGATGATAATCCGATAACCTGCTTCATCAAGAAGCGCAATTGCTTCTGTGTTAGGTTGGCTGTCAGATGATAATTCGGCACCAAGCCCTGGGTGTGCACAGCGCTATCATCATCTGACAACTTCTCATAGGTCGGACTAGCCAAGAATGGCCCGGCATAATCCTCCTCAACCTTGCCCGCCAGCGATATTTTATTTCCCTCCTTGAGGTTCTTGATGATGAATGGCTGGTTGAACCACACGACTTTGACCGAGCCGGTCTCATCGCTGACCAGCGCCTCGGTTACTGAAATGTGCTTCCGAAAGCTGCGCTTATTCTGCAAAAGTTCGACCTGGCCAGTCAAACAGGCATTGGTGCCGGGAGTTAATTGGTTGATTTTGACCGGCTGACTATAATCGTCGTAACGAAAAGGAAAATACAGCAAAAGATCCTCGACCGTCTCGATATCAAGGCCTTTGAGCTTTTTGGCTGTCAGTTCCCCCACCCGGCTCATTTCTTTGATTGAAGTCCCTAGAGTTAGCATACGAACAGCATAACACAAACCCCCTGTTTTTCAATAAAACAAGGGGTTTGTATACTGTGCACTCGCTAGGAACCTGCCTGCCGGCAGGCAGGTCTAAGGGGCGGAAGCCCCACGCCGACACTTAGCTTTTCGCATCTAACAATCCCACAAAAAGAAAAATCCCCATTCGGGGATTCTTCTTTTTGTGCACTCGCTAGGAATCGAACCTAGATTACAAGCTCCGCAAGCTTGTGTCCTATCCGTTGAACGACGAGTGCAAAATTGCCAAATATTGGCTAAAAATAAAATAAAGTCGGTCAAAATCGACTCAACTCATGCATAGTAACACAAAACTACAGTTTTAGCAAGCGTGACAGATTTTCAGATAACGGGCGGTTGGTCCGATCCAGGTCTTCTGGCAGATACTTAAGTAACTCCTTTCTGACGGCTAAAGGATCCTGCTCCATTAGGGGAATCGATAATCGCTGTTTCATTGGCGACTTAAACTCGAAATAAAGATTCTTGGCACCTATATTAGGTTTATATACGATACCGAAATTATTCAGTTGATCATAGTCGTAAAACTTGCGGCCAACAACCACCCCCTCATCTGTTAGGGAAATTTCCACCTGCGGCGCCTCTTGGGTCTCATTTAAAACCAGAATAAACGAACCCAGAAGGATTATGCCCATAAATAGGAAATTATCAGTCCAAAAAGCGTAAACAACCAATAAAACAACAACCACGCCGGCTAAGATATACCAGCGGCGATCGCGTTCATGCTTTTCGTATTCTGGCACGCGCCAAGTCATTTCGGCTACACCAAAATCCTGTTCAATCTGTTCTTTCATATCTATATTATGCCAAAAATTTCGGATTGAGTAAAGCTAAAAACTGGACATTAAATAACGCCCGCCTGGGTTAACGCCACAATTTGCAGCTGCTGACGCTTTTTTCATCCCCGCCACCGCCCTTCTTGACTGGCAAGCCCAAAGAATTCCATGTAAAGACGCCCCCATCCAAGTTGGCTACCTTATTGTATCCTTTGCCAACCAGGAACGTGGCCGCATACAGGCTTCTGCCGCCGCCAGCGCAAGCGATAACCAGCTCGCGGTCTTTGGGCAACTCTTGATAACGCTGCTGCAGTTCAGATAAGGGCAGCACCAGTGTCTCCGGAACGTCGCAGGCGAACTGATCGACTTCATAGGCTTCACGAACATCGACCAGCAACGCTCCCTTCTCCAACTCGGACTTCGCCTCGTTTGGGCTCAATTCTTTTACCATTTCAAATAAATTAATTTATAATTCTGCCGCCAACTCCTTTGTAAGGGTTTCTTTGTCTCGATAACCGATATAGTCACTGATGACCTTACCTGATTTAAACAGCTTTAGGGCTGGAATAGACTGAATCTGATATTTTACGGCAATTGCCTGATGGACCGGGTTATCAACATCCAGCTTGGCAATCTTCAGCTTGCCTTTTAAATCAAAAGACAGGTCATCCAAGACTGGCGCCATCATGCGACAAGGACCACACCAAGGGGCCCAAAAATCAACCAAAACAGGCACTTCTGTCTGCATCACTTCCTTATCCCAATTTTCATTTGTAAGAGTAATTACGTTGCTCATAAGTTTTATTATTATTTATTATTTAATTTATTAGCTAACCAGAACGAGCTCGGTATCTGCACCAAGTATGCCATCACCGCGACAATAAGCGTCAGACTATAAGTCGGGTCCTGATAAACGATGGAAATTGCCAAACCGAGCGCCAAGGTGATGTAACGCAAATAAGTCCCCCAGACCAACGACCTGCCCCTCTCGCCCCCGACAACTTTTCCCAAGCGCCAAGACAAGAGCAAGCTCGCGCCATAGAAAGCCAGTAGAGCCAGCAGAGCTTTCGGAATCAGATCAGGACGCGAAAAGATGATTTGATTCTGCTTGATGGACATCAACAGGAACAAGACCAGCAACAAGCCAAGATTGCTGAAAGATGCGTACCTGGCCTTGATCGTCTCGAATCTTTCTCGTCCGGCTTTCAGATAATGCTTCTGCGTAAGATACGCCAACAACAGTGGTATAGCAACGATAAAGATGATCGGCAACGCTATCTTTGCCGGACTTATCGAACCCGCTCCGCCGAAAGCGCAATCAAATATGCCTCCGGTAGCTTCGGACACCGTGCAGCTGCCAGCCGGCTGATTCACAGCCATCGTCGCCAGCTTATTCATGGCCGCGGAAAGATAGAAAGGGGACAAGATTATGGCGGCCAGCAGGTTGGCGGTCACGATATTCACTGTCAGCGCTATATCCGCTTTCGACCGATAGGCCCAGATCGTCACCATACCGCCACCGGGCAAGACAGAAAGCAGAATCAAGCCCAGCCACAAAGCCGGCTCATCAGCCAAAAATATCCGGCCGACAACCACCGCCAGCAATGGCGCAATGATGAAATTAGCGGCCAAGGAAACGGCCACCAACATTTTGTGCTGGCGGACCGAACCGATTTTCTTAAAGTCCAGCGGCACCAATGAGGGGTATATCATCAACAGGGCCGCCAATAGGCACAACAAGGGCGTAAACGCGATGCCTCCCATCAAGCGGACAGCCGACAAGCCGGCCGCGATCGAAAGGACAATCAGTAAGAACAGATTCTTCTGCACATACTCTAGAATTTTATCCAGCATGGCTATTTAAAGTTTTGCTTAAGATACTTACTAATGCTGGCGGCGGCAATTGCGCCTTCAGCTGCCGCCGTAACAATCTGCCTGAACTTGTTCGAACCATCTGTCAGGTCGCCGGCAGCCCAAATACCTTTGGCTGTCGTCGAACCGTCGGCACCGATCTTCACGAAGCCCTGCTCGTCAGACTCCACTCCCAACTCTTTGAACAGCTCCGTATTCGGCTCGGAACCAATCTCGACAAAGACGCCATCCACTGTCAGTTCCTTCATTTTACCAGCCAAATTAAGAGTCTTGATTCCGCTAACTTTTTCTGTTCCGACTATCTCGGTCAAATTAGTATTATAAATGATCTCAATTTTTGGATTATTGGCGATGGCTGTCTGCCAGAAATGTTCAGCGCGCAACGGTTCCTTGCGGTAGACCAAGTAGACTTTTGCTGCAATATCTCCCAGATAGGTGGCAGCCATGGCTGCGGCATCGTTGCCGCCGACAACTGCCACAACCTTATTTTTATAAAAGAAGCCGTCGCAAGTCGCGCAATAAGACAGGCCTTTGCCGATATACTTGGCCTCATCCGGCAACCCGAGATGCCGGTGGCTAGTGCCGGTTGCCAGAATGACCGCCTTGGCTTCGATCGGTTCTGAACCGGCGATCGCCAAACTGAATCCCCCGTCAACGGCCTTAATGTCTTCGACCATCCTTTCGATGATCGGCGTCTCATAGCTTTTGGCGTGGTCAAGCATATTCTGCACAAGTTCGAAACCGGTAATCTTTTTCACCCCCAGCCAATTGCCGATTTCGTGGGTCGTACCGGCCAGTCCGCCGGTCACTGCGCCGACGACGACCGACTTCAGGCCGTATCGCGCGGCATAGATCGAGGCGTTCAAGCCGGCAGGACCGGCACCGATGATTGCGATGTCGTACATATTTCCGATATTTTAGTTACTAATATTTCACCCCCTTTTCAGATATACCTTGACGAAGCTTGATTTGAGTTCTGCTACTTGCTTTGCCAGCTCATCTTTATTTGCCTGTCCCTTGGCAAGTTCGAGCAACTGATCCAAATTTTTCCTGATGGCCTTGATCTCATCATCACTCGCCTCCTCTTCGACCGCTTTCAGCTTCGAATCGGCGTCAGCGTAAGCGTCCTGGACTCCTTGCGCATTGCCGGCACTTGCTGGGTCCAGCATCTTTTCCATGGAATCGTGGAAATCGACCAAAGCGACGGCCAGCATTGAATAGCCATTGCGCTTGAAGATATCCTGCCAGAGAGGGCGAACTTCCTCTAGCTTAGTGTGCGCCACTTTCAAATCGCCGCTCCGCACCTCTGTTTCGACATCCTTGATCAGATTATCGACCTTAATCAGGTCGCTGGTCAGCTCCTTGTCTCTGCGCAATGAAACCGGTCTGAATTTTCCATATTTGTCCTTGAACTCAGCGTAAGCGCTTACGAGCTGGCTATAGTTGTCTATCGATTCCTGACGCTTTTCCTGACCAGTATTAAACAGTGCCTGTTTGTAATAATTATTCATGTAATTGAAGTCCTCTAAAAAGAACTTTTTGCTGAAAAAGCTGCTTGCGTAGCTTCCCGCCAAGGGCAACACGACCAAAACTGCCACCAATCCGGTGATAAAATATTTTCTTGGTGCCGCAAATGACTTTTTAGTGTCCACTCCCATGACTAAGTACAAGCTGCAAAAACCGGTAACGGAGGTAATCAGCATGGCTGCACCCAGGACGTAGGCGACTGCTTGCCACGCCCCTGCAAGCCAAAAATAGCCGACAACAAATAAAGCCTCGGCCAATACCCCCCTCAAAAGCCTGTCAGTCAGATTTTCGTTTTGTTTTAACATAATTTTACTCTTTAATTTATATGTGAGTTATTCAAGATAGCTCCCCAAGCGCTTTAAGCCCCTGGCCAGTTCCCGCTCATTGAGGCGGTAAACGACCTTCAAGCCTCGCTTCTCAGCAGAGATTAGGTCGGCATCCTTAAGCACCCGCAGATGATGCGAGGCGAGGTTTTGCGATAAATCCAGCTTTTTCCAAATTTCCCCTACGCAGCACTCGTTTTTCAAGTGCCTCAAGATACGGAGTCTGGTCGGCTCACCGATCGCTTTGATGAATTGCAGAAGACTTTGGTCCATACTGCCTACTATATCAATTTATATTGATATAGTAGGCTACGATGCATTTCTTGTCAATAGCCGCCGACTATCGATCATTATTTGCTGGATTTGCGGATGACTTCGCGGAAATCCTCAGTTTCCAGCGCAGCACCCTCTGAGTTCTTGAGGTCGTATTTCAATCCTATTTCTTTAAGCAAAAGCGAGGTGTCGACATTCGCAGGCAGATTCAATTCCCTGACAAAAACCTCGAGCGGCACACCAGTCTCTTCGATCACCTTTTTCAGCGAATTACTCCCGCGGATGTTAGCGACATCGACCTGCCCCTGGGAATCGACGATATTTGACGGGGCCTTGCTCTGCCACAACGGGGTCATGACCGCAGCGCCCAGCGGGATAAAAAATGCTGCTACGGCTATAATCGCGAACTTCTTAGGCGTCACCGCCCTGCCGAAGACTTTAGCGCTCAAGCTGCTTTCGGGGCAGCCATTCACGCAGTTCAGGCAGCTGATGCAATCGGCCGAGTCAGTGATGTCGGCATCCTTGATGTCCAAGTTCGCTGGACAGGTCTTGTCGCACAGACCGCAAGACACGCAGGTGGCCTTGTCCCGTACGATTTTGAAAGGGCTGATTTTTTTTATCATGCCCAAAAATGCGCCCATCGGGCAAAGATAGCGGCACCACCAGCTCTTCGAGAAAACAGACGAAATGGCCACGACGCCCAAAATGCCGTAAGCGAACATCTTTTCTTCGAACTCATTGCCAAAATGCATCAAGGCGTTATAAGGGTCATAATTCCGGAAAAAAAGATCACCTACCCGGTAAGAATAATAAGCTACGAAAACCAGAACCAGGTATTTCAGATATCTGGCATATTTATCAACCTTTGCCGGCAGCTCCACATCTTTCTTGATGCCCATTTTTCTGCCTAGCCCCCTGAGCCACTCCTGGAGCGCCCCCAGCGGACAGAGATAGGAACAGAAAACCCGCCCGAAAAACAGCGTGACCAGGATGGTTATGGCCATAAGGATAAATGAGCTGGTCCAGATACGATTCAGATAATTGCCGGAGGAAACCTTGGTTAAAAAACTCTCCACGGCGCCGTAAGGGCAGTAGGCGTCAATCGAAGCGGCTTTTTCGATGCCATATTTGATATGGCTCAACGACAAGAAGATCAGCAAGGAAAAAACGGCGATTTGGACGGTTCGCCGAAAGAGATTATTTTTTTTCATAATATTTTGATAATTTCGAGATCCTGGGCTAAAAACCGCTTGAGCGGTTTTCGGATCATTCGAACAGTTCCCCGCCCGAGCAAGCCGGGCGAGGAACTGTTGGTCATTATTTACTGCGCGTTATTCTGCTCGGCACGATCGCAGATGCCGTTATTATTGGCATCCACGAAGCCTGTACCGGCGCCGCGCATCCCGCAACCGCCTTGGCGGCCGGCGCTGTTATTCATGCCGCAGCCCCTGCCCTGGTTGCCACTACCTAAGCCGAGATCGGTACGGACTTTTTGCGCCTCATCATACTTGCCTTCGGCCATCAGCCGATGCATCTCGGTGAACTTGTCGAAATTCTGCTCGTTCACCACGGTAGTGGCCCGGCCGGCGCGGGTACCCATGGCATTCCGCCAAGCCTCATAGCTGCCGCTTGCGGCATAGGCGGCCGAAGCGGCCGTCAGAGCCAGACCGACGCCCAGGCCGGCCAAAAGATACGTCTTTTTCATATTCTTTCTTTAATAAATAAGAGTGAAAGCTAAACCTTTCACTCTTACTACGCACCCTATCTCATTTTTCTTTCACTATCTCATCATCCCGCAAGAACCGCCATTCTGCATCATCCCGCAGCTGCCAGGCCCCATCCAGGGACGAACATCATCGGCCGTGAAGCCATCCCCCTTGGGCGTGCCGATCAGCTTCACTTTGACACCGGCCGCTGGCGCCAAACCATGCCGCCAAATCGCCCGCGAGCCGTCGACCAGCCAATCGTGGCCGTCGAAATCGCGGAAGGTAAAACGGCCGTCAGCGCCAACACTCGATATTTCTCCCGCCAACAAACCCTCGCTTGGCCGCTGCCAGACGCTTTTCATATAGGACTCCCGATCCTGATACAAGGGCGAACTGCTGAAAGCTCGGTCCATGCGCTGGCTGACACCGAAGAAATTCAGAGCCCAGCCCGAAATCACTGCCAGAAGCAGGAGCGCCACTCCGATTTTAATAAGCGGGTAGCGATAACCTCGGCCGGTGCTGCTGAAATCAACCAAGGCCAACACCCAGCCCAAAGCGATCAAGCCAAGAAAAACCAGAGGCATCGGAGAGAAAAACAGGCCCATGGAGCGCCCACCGTGCAACCAAGGGCCGTCAGACCAGAAATACCATAACAGACCGAGGGCGAAAGCCGCCAGCAGCGAAAGCATGATGAAGCCCGCCCACCGTCCGCCGTCGCGCAGCCAGAACTGCCAACGTGGGCGCGGCATTATGTGCTCTTTTTTGATTTTGTCTAATACTTTATCGGAAATCGTGCTCATATTATTCATTTTAATAATTCCCCCTCTGCAATTTTAGCCAATTGCTTTTTTGCCCGATTGACCAAGGTGGCAATCGTACCCATCGGTTTTTTCAGGATGTCGGACATCTCGGAATAATCCTTGTCTTCGAAGTATTTCAATACCAGAACTTCGCGATATTTAGGCTCGAGCTGCTCTAACATGGCCTTGATCCTGCTCGCAAGAAGATCTTGATCGAATTTTTTTCCTGGGCAGCTGTCGCGCACCATCTCCTGCCACGGTTCAAGATCAGATAGTTCTACGGTCGGCCTGACGTTCGATTTGCGAAAAGCCGTAATTGCCTGATTGTGGGCGATACGATAAATCCAGCTTGAAAACTTCAGATTTTTGTCAAAATCATTCAGATGCAGATAAGCGCTCAAAAAGACCTCTTGCAAGATATCATCAGAATCAGCGATGCTAGCACCAAGCCGAATCACGTAACGCCGCAAAGCCTCAGAATAACGATTGACCAGACAAGCGTAATAGTCAGGGCCTTCCAACACCAATCCGACCAATTCCTCGTCATTATATTTTTGACAGTCTGTTTCCGTAACCATAATTAAAGTGTAGCATTACTATTACGCTATGCAATCATCATTTCTTTCAAATTAGCAATCATATAATAAAACACCGGCTATAAGCTGGTGTTTTAAGTGCGGAGGGAGTGAGATTCGAACTCACGGGCCCCGTGAAGAGCCAACAGTTTTCAAGACTGTCTCCTTAAACCGCTCAGACATCCCTCCTAGAGAAACACAAGGTGATTAGGCCTTGTGTTTCTTAGTATTGTGGTAATATAACCTATTTTTACTCTTCTTGCAAGACCATGGGCTGACCGCAGCAGACTAACTCGCCACCGCCGGCATCAACTACTTTGACGCCATTTCCACAGACATTACACTTATAAATCTGATCTACTTGTACCATATTTTTACTAATATTAAATTAATACTGCTCACATTTGACCTGATAATAGGCCTTCTCATGATCGCAGGACGGACACTTTTCCGGTGGGCGCTTGCCGAAGTGCATGTAGCCGCACTCACGGCAATACCACCAAACCTCAGTATCTTTCTCAAAGACCGTGCCAGATTCAATCTCCTTCAACAGCTTCATGTACCGCTCTTCGTGGTGTTCCTCGGCCTTAGCAATCGAACGCAGGCGAGCAGCTACCTGGGGCAAGCCCTCTTCTTTGGCAACCTCAGCAAATTCCGGATACATGATGGTGTGCTCATAATTCTCACCGCCGATGGCTGCGGCCAGATTTTCCTTGGTGGTGGCATAAACGGTTGGCACTCCGGCTGGGATGCTGATTTCTTTGTTTGCCTCGCCGGCCTCGGCCTGCAATGCGCTGATCATCTTGAACAGCTGGGCGGCATGCTCGCGCTCCTGGTCAGCAGTCTCTAAAAAAATCGCTGACATCTGTTCGTATCCTTCCTTTTTGGCCACTTTGCTATACATGGTATAACGGTTGCGGGCCTGGCTCTCTCCGACGAAAGCCTTAGCTAAATTTTCTAGTGTTTTCATCATACGGTTTTATGTCCTTAACGGCTCGTAAACCGCCTCGGACCGATTACATAAAATCTTTATATAAAGGCTCCAGATTGCGCGTAACGATAGGTCTAGTCGCGATCGCCTTGCCCTTTTCCTGAGGCAGATCGTCTTCATAGGCCTCTCGAGTATCCTGATAAACCAGGCCCAACGGAATCTTTTCTCCCCACTCGCGCGCCTTGATGAAGGCGGCATTGAAATCGGATGAGTCGTGCTTGGCCTCAGCCAAATCATATACCCTTTCATTATAATACTGATACGTATTGATCTTATTGAATGTAACACAGGGCTGCAAAATGTCAACAAACGAAAAGCCCTTGTGCTGGATGCCCAATTTGATCAGGTCCTTAAGCTGTTGCGGCCGTCCGGCATAACCGCGAGCCACGAAACCGCCGCCAGCCGTCATCGCCAGGCTGACCGGATTGGTCGGCACTTCGATGAGGCCTTCGGGGGTGGATTTGGTTACAAACCCCTTGTCCGAGGTCGGAGCCGATTGGCCGGTAGTCAGGCCATAGACCTTATTCTCATGGATAAGGTAGGTGATATCCACATTGCCGCGCAAGGTGTGGATGAAATGACCCATGCCCTCACCTAAGCCGTCGCCGTCGCCAGCAACCACGATAACGGTCAAATCCTTGTTAGCTAGTTTGGCCCCAACGGCGGTCGGCAAGGCGCGGCCGTGCAGCGAATGCCAAGCATAAGTATTGACTGTGTTATACATATTGCCAGCGCAGCCGATGCCGTAAACGATCAGCGTCTTGTGTGGCGGGATCTTCAGCTCATCCAGGGCGCGCTTGATCTCGTTCCAGATGCTGTAATTGCCGCAGCCGGGACACCAGGTCGGCGGATTGATGGTGTTGAACTGTTCAATGGCCATATGTTTATTTCATTAATTTATTAATCTTTTCCGCCAGCTCCTCCGGGAAAAATGGCCGGCCGTCATACTTGAGAATCTTGTCCTTGATTTCGATACCGGTTTCCTGGCGGATGATCTGCCCGAGCTGGGCCTGGGAATTGTTCTCGATCAAAACCACCTTCTTAGGCTTAGCCAAAAGACCCGTGACCGGCTTGATGGCCTCAGTCACTTTCTTGTTCGGGAAAGGCCAGATGATGTTCAGATGCAGCAAGGCGATCTGCTTCTGCTTGTCTGCCGGCAACAGTTTGATGGCGTCCAAAATCGGACCCTT
This sequence comes from Candidatus Falkowbacteria bacterium, assembly GCA_013336275.1. Classification (NCBI taxonomy): domain Bacteria; phylum Candidatus Falkowiibacteriota; species Candidatus Falkowiibacteriota bacterium. Next base: position 93,087 of record JAAXUA010000002.1, on the reverse strand, counting down.
GGTCGAGCCCCAAGCCACCAGAGTGATTCTGGCCTTAGGCGAACCGTACCAGTTGGCGCCGTCCAAGTCCTTGGCGGCGGTCACCAGTTTGCGTGCGCGCTTATCCACCTGAGCGATGCGGTCTTCGATCGTCTCGCTCGAAAAACCTTGCTCGGTGTGTTCATAGCTATCAGCCCAATAAATGCCGTCCTTCATACCTGGCAGAGTACGCGGTGAGATGCCGTCATCAGTAACCTTATAGCGCTTATAATTCTTCGGGATCTTGCCTTCAGCCAAAAGCTTGCCTCTTTCTATCTTGACCTTGCTGGTATCGAATGGGTTGACCGTCCCAGTTCCCTCGCCCAAAAACTTATCAGACAAAAGAATGACTGGCAGCTGATATTTTTCGGCCCAATTGAAGGCCTCGGCGGTAATGGAGAAACATTCTTCGATGTCTCCAGGCGCGGCCACGATGCGGGGGAACTCACCCTGGGCACTGTGCAGAACAAATTGCAGGTCTCCCTGGTCGGTCCAGGTCGGCATACCGGTTGCCGGGCCGGGACGCTGGACATCAACCATGACTAACGGCGTCTCACTGACCGCACACAAGCCTAGACCCTCGCCCATCAAGGCGTAACCTCCGCCCGATGTACCGCACATGGCACGAGCGCCGACATGAGCTGCACCCAGGGCCATATTGATGACCGAAATCTCGTCTTCGGCATGTTTGACAACCAGTCCGGTCTTGACCGCCTGGGCTGCCAAGAACAGCATCAATGAAGTCGAGGGCGTCATCGGATAGGCGGCGAAAAAATTGACTCCAGCCGCCAAGGCCCCCATGCCCATGGCCTCGTTGCCAGCAATCAGCAAGCGCTTCTCACGGGCGATGGGCTCAAGTTTGACCTTGAAATCGATCTTGCCATAATGCTTCTTGACGTATTCTTGCCCCTGTTTCAACGCCTCTATATTCTGGTCTATGACCTGGGGCTTGGCCGCGAATTGTTCCTTGATGATATCGTTCAAAATTGACAGTGGTAAGTTGAGCAGTCCGGCGGTGGCGCCGATGGCCACCACATTGCGCATGATTTCGCCGCCCGTCGCGGCGCTAATCTCTTTCAGCGGCACGGAAACCAGGCTGATTTTTTTGGCTTTGAATTTGGCCGGATTCAGCTTGATCTCACTGCCGTCATAAATGATGGCCGATCCCTCGGTCATTTCTTCGAAATGCTTGTCGATCGTCGTCTTATTCAGGGCAACCAGGACTTCCACTTCCCGGCTGGCGCTGAAAACCGGCTCCGTAGCGATGGTGATCTGATAGGTGTTGTGGCCGCCGCGGATTAGTGACGGATATTCGGTATAATCGAAGGTGTGATAGCCGGCACGCATGCAAGCCTTGGCGAACGACAAGCCAGCCAGCTTGATGCCGAAACCGGCCTCGCCGCCAACCTTCCAGGTGAATCGAAAATGATGCTTGAGCATATATGTTTTTATTTAATTACGCTCTTTCATTATATAAAAAAACTGCCCTTCTGAACAGTTTTTATCGACTTCCTTCGGTTTGTCTGCCTACTCTTGGGCCTGTCTGCTCTTCGCAAGCAAAAGCGATAAGATTACCAATAAAAAAGCGGTCAGGGACATCAGAGGAATCGTGACATAGCCATATTCGACTATATATTGCTGAGTGCAGGATATTTCCCCGATAGCCGAACAGAAAGTAGCAGTTACTGCCTGATAAACGATGTAATTATGATACAAGGAAATGGCTAAGCCGATGAAAAGCAGGGGTAGACTATAGCAGATGACAACCATCTCCCGCCTCAGGAGGGCTAGCCCCAGCAGGATTGCCTGGGGATACATAAAAATGCGTTGGAACCAGCAGAGGTCGCAGGGTTTGAAACCGGCGATTTCCGATAAATAGAGGCTGCCCAATGTCGCAACCAAGGCCGTGGCAAAGGCCAGGGGCAAGGATAGGTGCGCCAGAAAGCCATGCAAGCGGGGCAACTTGCCCCGGAAAACCAATGAAACCAGAATTATCGCCGATACCGCTTGGGCGGCTATAACTAGCGTAGCTAAAAATTTGATCACCATGTTGCCTGTTTAGTTTATTTCGATATCGATGTGGATAATGCTCGGTATCTCACTCTGGATCTTTTCTTCGATTTCGTTGATGTAATTGCCAACGATCCGGGGCACCCGGTCAATATAGCGAACAGCGAACTTCTTGAATTCCTCGAAGTCGCCATCGATTTCCTCGAATTCTTCCTTGAGGTTGCCTTGGAGCTTCTTCAGGAGATGGGCGCCATTGAACTCGATCTCGCACAAGACGTGATAAGCTCCGACATCCAAAATGGATGATTTGAAATTAATGACCCGCTCGACCGCCGGTTCGGCCTCAAGAATGTGGATTATCTGCTCTTTTACCTCTTCAGGGATGGCTTTGCGGATAAGGTACTGGCGATTTTTCCTGATCAGCACCACAGCTATGACAGCCAGCATCAACCCGATCACGACAGAGCCCAGGCCATCCCAATAATGTTGGCCTGTGAGCTTCACCAAGGTGACAGAGGCTAAGGCGACCAGTACGCCGATCAAGGCGACACCATCTTCGTAAATCACCGCGATGGTGGTCGGGTCGCCGTCCTTGAGCAGCTCACCGAAGCTTGCCTCCGGGTCGGAAGACTTGAGCTCGCGTACGGCGACAATGAAAGTCACGGACTCCACGATGAACGACACCGCCAATATGGCAAAAACCAGGGGTCCGATAGTGATCGATTCCGGATGCTGCATCGAGTTTATTCCATTGACTGCGGTTACGCCAGCGCCCAAGAAAAAGATGCCACAAGCCGAAATCAACGCCCACAAAAATCGCTCTTGGCCGTAACCGTAGGTGTGCTCGGAATCGGCTTTCTTGATAGAGCGTTTGATGCCGACCATCAGCAAGGACTGGTTCATGGTATCAGCAAAGCTATGGACCGACTCGGAAAATAAGGCGCTGGAGCCTGAAACCAAAAACCCGACGAATTTAATAACCGTAATTGAAGCATTGCCTAAAATAGCTAAAGAAACCGAAAAAAAGCCAGAAGCATGGTTATGCTTTCTCATATTTATTATTATTCATAACTTATTCTTTACAGTACTAATATTAGTCCTTTTTTTAATATAGTACAAATGTTCAAATTATGACCGCATAAATTAGGGCAAACATATTGACTGGCCGACTATTTATGATAAAATACCGGTAATGATTACCATGACTTACACAATCAGGAAAAAACGCCAACTGCTTTGGCGTTTTTTTAAAAATCCGACCGTTCACTGATATCCCGTGAATCGGGATATTTTTTTGTCCTTTAAAACCAGAGAAAGGAGAACGCCGATGAAAAAAATCCTTGAAAAACCAGCGTATGTCTTTGAACCGTCCAGCTATGAACAGATCCTGATCGATTTAGCACGGCGGCACGGCGGCTGGATCAACGCCCACACCCACCTGGACCGAGCCGACACCCTTGGAGCCAACTTCTGGGTCCATGCCGGCATCGATCCGCTTGAGGCCGCTACCCTACCCCTGTCAGTCAAGCAGAACCTGACCGGCGAACTGCACAAAGGGTTGGCCTACACCAAGGAAAGCCTGAAGGAGCGGATGGAGAAGCAGCTGCTGCAAATGATTGCCAACGGCACGAAGGAAGTCGTGTCATTGATCGACGCCACCCCGGATATCGGCATGGTCGCTATCGATACGGCCTTAGCCCTCAAGAAGAAGTACAAGGGTCAGATCGATTTCAAGATTGGCCCGCAACCTATCTTCGGCTTCAAGCAGGAAAAATCCGAGCGTTGGGATTTCTTCAAATCCGCTGCTCAGGTTTCCGACGTACTGGGCAGCTTACCGGAAAAAGATGACGCCCCGAATAAAATCGGCTACGACGAGCATCTCAAGCTGGTACTGAAATTGGGCATCGAACTGGGAAAGGAAGTCCACATCCATGTCGATCAGGCCAACAACCCCTCGGAAAACGGCACCGAAACCTTGGTCGAGGCGGTCAGATGGCTCGGCAGCCCGAAGATAAAAGATTCGACCGAGCCCGGCGTCTGGGCTGTCCATGCCATCTCCCCGTCATGTTATGACGAGTACCGCTTCAAGAAGCTGCTGGACAACCTCAAACGCTACAATATCGGCATTATCTGCTGCCCCCGAGCGGCTCTGTCGATGCGCCAGATCAGGCCGATCGAAGGTCCGCTGCACAACAGCATTGCCCGTTTGCTCGAGATGATCAAGTGGGAGATTCCGGTCCGCCTCGGCACCGACAACATTGCCGATATCTTCATCCCCAGCGGGTCGAACAACATGCTCAATGAAATCGGCTACCTGTCAGACTCCCTCAGATATTACCTGACCAAGCTCTGGGTCAAAATCGCTTGCGGCGAAACCCCCAATGACATGGATCGGGCCAGCATCTCCCGAGCTCTTTATGAGGACAGCAAGGTCTTCCGCGAATACCGCCCCGATTTCCCACGGATAGACATCGGCTGATTCACCTCAATTAAAACCAAAAGCCGCGACACAAGTCGCGGCTTCTTTGTTTGTGCGGAGAGGGAGAGATTCGAACTCTCGAGACTATTTCTAGTCTAACACCTTAGCAGGGTGCCCCTTTCAGCCACTCAGGCACCTCTCCAAAATTTAATCTATTGATAACAAGTATTTTATTCGTTCTCTTCCTTTGCCAGTTTTTAAAAACTGCTCTTCTTTTCTTGCATCATCTTTGCTCAGGAAAGCTTCATAATACACCAAATCCCAAGGTCCATTATTTCTGGTAAAGTCTGAATGGCCAGAATTGTGTTCCGAAACTCTTCTCTTCAAATCATTAGTAAAGCCTTTATAAAGCTTTCCGTTCCTTCTACTTTTTAGTATATAGACATAGTACATAAAACAGCCACTCCCCGCCCAAGGCGGGTCCGCCTTGGGCGGAAGGCACCTCTCCTTTTTTTGCTATTTTTACACAAAAATAACCAAAATTCTTGGTTATTGAGCGATATACACATTCTAATATATACCACTCTTTTTGTAAACCCTCCAAGCCACGTCTCGCCTATCCCCTGATCAGTGCTAAGACATCGACAGATTTGGCTCCAGCTCGTTTCAAGACTAAGGCGCAGGACTCGACTGTGGCGCCAGTCGTAACTACATCATCGACAAGCATCACCCTTAATCCTTTCAAATTCAAACCGGATCTGACAGAAAAGCAGCCATCAACATTAAGGCACCTCGCGCTTGATTCCATTTTCGCCTGAGGCTTTGTGGCCTTATGACGGAATAAGATACCGCTATCATAGCTCCAGCCGAAATAGCTAGCTATGGCTTCAGCTAATAACGCCGATTGATTATAACCCCGCCAACGATGACGCTTGCCGTGTAGTGGAACGGGCAAAACTAGCAACTCCTTGGGAATATTGTCCTGTCTCGCCAAAAAATCCGCCATCAGAGTCCCAAGAACCTGGTCCGCAGATCTTACAAAATCATATTTGAATATTTTTACCAGCCTCACGGGTATATCTTGATGATAGCTGAAGGCGCACAACACCCGTCTGCTGTGTGCCAAGGGTGCGCAATGGGTACATTTGCCGCCATCCTGGTTCGGTTGGCCACAAACCAGGCAATCCTGCTGCGGCCGGAAAAATAATATGCCAGAACAGGCTTTGCACAGCCATTCACCTTGCTTGCCGCAGCCCGCACATCGTTTTGGAAAAATGGCATCAAAAAAACAAGATCCGAGAATCGAAATCTTGTTTTTCAATATCTCAAGCCTGCACATTATTGCCTATCTTTCCAATACGCCTGATCCACCTTCCAGGTACCTCCCTGCTTCAAAAGAGTAATTTCAATAGCTTGCCCAAAACTGACCGGCGCTCCGGCCTGGCCGATTGTTTCCCTTCGTTGCGACTGAATTGAAACCTTGGCCACGCCCTTCGCCTCATCAAACTCCACCATCTTCTTGGTTATAGCCTTGGTCGTAATGCCGTAGTAGTCGGTCTTGCCGGCCTGTTTCAAGGCCTGTGTTTTAACGAAGTCCTCAGACCAGGCCTTCATCTTGTCTGTCATGAACAGCTTCAAGTCATCCATATTCTGAAAATTGGAGTGGCTGGAATAGCTGCCGAAACGCTCGGCAAAACTGGCAGCTAGACGCTTGATCCCCTCTTGATCAAGCTCCGCTTTAGTAACTGGCCTGGCATCGATAATTTTCGGGGGCTCGACTACGGTCTTGACGACCGGCTGTTCCTTGGCCGGTTCTGGCTTAGGAGTTTCGGCCGCGGGCTTGTTGAACTTGAAGAAAAACAGGAAATAAATTATCAGGATCAATATGATGACCCCCAGGCCGATAAAGAAAAAGCCAATAAATCGACGATCCATATGTTTGGTTGCGCCGAAGCGCGGTTATTATAAATCAATATCCATGTCCTGCGGCTGTGAAGATCCGGCATCATTGCTTGCCGCGAATTCACGCTTAGCCTCCTCGATCTCCAAGAGCTGCTTCGGGTCAGTGGTGATTAGCTGGTCTTCGGTGTATGAAGCCACAACCTTGATGGCGGCATGCCGCGGTCCGGCAAAAAATATCCCCTCGCCCACGCCGCACTCCATCAGCAGATATTTCTCGCCCTCAGTCAGGCTGAAAGTTTTTTGGATCATCTCGATCGAGGCCGGCGACTGCTTCAATAGAAGCTGCAACGACGAGTTGGTCACGATGGCCTGACCATAGGGAGAGCGCAAAAAGTCATTGACATCCTGGGTGATCGTAGTGACACCGAGATAATATTTACGGCAGCGCTTGACCAGAGCGAAAATGAACTTCGCCGAATCCTCATGCTGCATCATCCACCACGCTTCGTCAATTACCAAAATGCGGCGCTTGGTTTCTGAGCGGACGATATTCCAGATATAGTTGATGATCGTATAAATGGACATCGGCCGCAATTCGTCTTCAAGGTCTCGGACAGAGAAACAGATCAGTTGGTTATCCATTTTGACATTGGTCGGGTTATTCAAAAGACCGGCGAAAGTGCCCTCGGTATATTTTTTCAGACGAACAACCAAGTCAGACGAGCCCTCCATGCCCTCAAGGATATCCTGAAAGTCCTGCAAAATCGGCGACTCGACCTTGGAAAGATCGGCGTCAGGCGTGATATCCTTCTTGGCATAGGTTTCCAAAAGTGCTCTATCGATTATTGAATCCTCTTCGTTGGTCAAGGTGCCTAACATGATTTTCAACAGGCCTTTGACCGTTATGACCGCGCTGCGGATGATGTCCTCAGCTCTAGCGTCACCGCCGATGGAGCGCGGCAAATCGAAAGGATTGATTTTGTTTTCGCTAGACAAGGAAATGTTGATATAAGTGCCGCCGACAGCATCTGAAAGGTGCTTATATTCATACTCCGGGTCGATGATTATCACATCCGTACCGACCATCAAGCTGCGCAATATCTCAAGCTTGACGGTATAGCTCTTACCCGAACCTGAGGTGGCAAACACGACCGAATTGGCGTTCTGCAGGCTGAAACGATCGAATAAAATCAAGCTGTTGTTATGGCGGTTAATACCGTAAAGGACGCCATTGTCCGTTGTCAGCTCCGAGGACATAAAAGGAAAAGATGAAGCGACCGGCGATGAATTCATGTTAAAGCAGATGAATAGCTCGTCATTGCCCAAAGGCATGGTTGAATTGAATCCCTGCTCAGCCTGGAAAAAAACCCGGCGGGAATACACCAGCCGCGAACCGAAAATATTCTCTATCTCATCAGAGAGGTTATCAAGCTCCTCCTTAGAATCGGCGTACAAGGAAACGTACAGGGCGAATTGGAAAAACTTTTCAGTTCCCTGGGTCAAGGCATCGCGCAAAGCCTCGATATCGCGCAAGGCCGTTTCACGCAACGGGTCGCGGGCGGCTCCCTTTTCCGCATCAGCGATAATCTGGGCCTCCAGGGCGCCTACCTTGTTCTTTAGCTGCTTTAAGACTACGCCGGCCGCCACCGGATAAAAAAACATAGCGATATCGAAGGTTGAATTCAGGTTGATGATGGGGGAAAACCAGCCCACACTGATGTAGCGGGGATAATTGATGACGAACAAGGTACGAACATACTTCTCGCCCAAACGGAGATAGTCTGAATTTATCTGGAAGCTGGCAGGGGCGATAAGGTCACGAATCGAAACGACACCCCGACGAAAAGCCTTTTCCTGTTCGATAATGTCGCGAGCCTCTTTCGATTCTTTGGGGTCAACCACAGGCATAACCGGCTTCTGCGCGGCAGCCTGCCCTGGTTGCTGGGTATTTTGGTTTTTTACATCGTTTAAGTTGAACATGCTATTCTGTTACACGCAATTTTTTAACGTCGACCAGCTTCTCATGAGCCGAGACGACCGGATTGTAAGTATTGTAGTAAAGCTCTATCAGGCTCTGCGTGTCCAATTCTACGGACTTGAGGCCGATTGAGGCCAAGCCGCTCATCACGTTATCAACCCGGCGGGTCAGCTCGTGGCGGCGTCGCAAAAAGGTTTCCCGTTTCATTTTGACCAGATTAACCGGCTTGAATGCCTCTTTCATCGAACTAAAGAAACCCTTCTGCTTATCCGATAGCGGATTGAACGAGATTACCACGTAAAATCGCTTGCTCATGATCTTGCCGATGGAAATCAGTTCGCCGATATACTGGATATAGTCGTTGATCTGAATCTTCAAAAGCTCGTTGGTCTGCTCCTTCTCCTTCTGCTTAAGGCTGTTCAGGTATTTCTCTATATCCAGCTCACGTGACTGGATTACGATCTGGACAGGAAAATCGATGTTATTCAAAAAACTGACATAAGACGAAATGACGGCGTTCTGCTCATCTTCGCTCTTCAGGGAGAAGTTTATGCTGGAAACCAGCAGCACCGAACGCATGGTGCTATCTTTCATGATTACCGTATCATCGCGTATTTCCGCTATGTCTAGATAGTGCTGCGTCGATTTATTTATTTTGCCTGTTGCTAACTTATTTTCCATAATTGCTTTTTATTTTCTGATTTCGCCTCGGTAAGCGCCCTGCGTATCGACGATCAATGACATCTCATCCAGCCTGGAACCGCCCAAAGTGTACTCCTTGACCGGAACAGGTTCGAACCGTTTAAGTGAAGGATCTTCTGCTTCGACCGAAGATTCGACGCTTTCGTCCTTGAGCCAGATTCTGGTCTTTGGTCGCTTGAAGGTCTGGATGACATTCAACATAAAAAAATGAAACGGTCGGCCGTTGATCTTCACGAATGCCAGCACAATCATAATTGCAAAAATAATTATTCCGAAAAAAATGAAGGCTGAAAAATCAAACAATCTGTAACACAAAGCGATAATCAAAAATGATGCCAGGATAATAACGAATTGGCGCGTGGTAATCGGGCCGATAATCTTATCTTCAACATCGATAAACTGAGGTACCGTGAATTGTTGCATACCCTAGAATCTTAACTCTTGATTTAACTTCATTATAGCCTCAAACTCGGCCTGATTCAAACAGTCCTCATTGGCCTGGCTTTTCTGGGTGATTACCTGGTCGATACTCAACCCTTGACTTAGCGCATTTTGCGTCATTGAGACATACAGCTGATTCAACGGGCTTTGCCGCCAAGCCTTGATGCCCTCTAACTTTTTAGCATATTGCTCTTTTTCCAAAAGAGTAATTTTGTCCCTGAGCTTAGCTGTACTTTCAGCCGCCACCTTGCCCAATCGACGAAAGCTCACGGTATCCATGAAGCGCAGCTCATCGATCGGACCCATAGTCTTGGGGACGAATTTGACGTCTTCCATCTTCTTTTTGCCGATGGCATCAGAATTGCGAAAAAACGAGAATGTCTTTTTGGCCGGTTCGGCGGGCAGTTGAGGTTTTAACTGGATTGTTGCCGCTACTGGTGCGGCGGGAGCTGGTTGAGGTGCTGCCGTCTCTGCCTGCGCCTTTTGGCCATCACTCGGCTGAGCCTGATTCTTGCGCTCCTCTATCGCTTTGCCTAAGTCGTACTCAACATCACGAGCTCCAATCTCCTTTAGCACGGCCATTCTGTCGGAAGCCAGCTTGTCCTCAGGCAATACTATCTTTTTCGGTTGCTCCATTTTTGCATCTCCATCGACCGCCACGTACTTCTGGGCCAGCTGCATGATGCGTTCTATTTCCGCATCATCAAGATTCAGCCCACCCGCCTCAATCGGCTTGAGCATGGCATCTTTAGTCTCAATCTTCTTCCGAATGCCTTTCAAATAGGTGCTGAATATCTGCCTGAAACGGTCGACTAGGATTTGGCTGGAAAAACTGATCTTACACTCTTCGATCAGCTTGGATAGATTTTCTTCGGTCGGGTCCGTGGCCGGTTTTTCAATGACATCCATCTGCTCTGTCAGAACTTTAATTTCCGTTTCATCTTCTTCATTGAAAATATCATCCTGTCTTCCGGTCTTGAGGTCTAGCTGTAAAGTCTTTTCCCGATTAAGCTCTTTCAATTCCTGAGAAAGATCCAAAACCTCCTCCTCGGCATGGCTATGATTGGCTGGAGCGTCAGGAAGATTGTGCTCGATTTCAACCAATTCCTGTCCTTTAGCCACTGGAGTCGGGCTCTCGGTCATAAGATATTTCATTGCTGGCGACAGGATCTTCTCCCTTAGGGCGGCAGCAACTGCGACCGCCTCGGCCGGACCCATCTTCAAATCTATCAATAAATGATTGTCTAATTCGGCCAATCTGACCTCCTTGACCAGGATGCGCATGACCAAGCTGGCCAGGTTGACGTGGTACTTCTCTTCCAATTCATCCAAAGAAGCCATCGCTTCAGGCGAAGAAGCCGCCGCCTTGACTTCGGCCGGCAGCTCGTTGAATTTTCTCAAATAATCGAAACTCATAATTGTTTTATTTATTCAAACTTGCAATTTCCTGCTCAATAGCCCGCCGTTCGAGGCTATTGGGCGGAAAAGATTCAGACATCTTCTTAAGCTCCTCTGCCCTTGTCTGTTCTTTTTTTTCTTCCGTAATGAGCGGTACATTTTCATTTTTCTTAATCACTTCAACTCGTTTAGCCAGGCTTGCCTTCTTCTGTTCGGGGCGGTTATGTGGCACGATAGCCCACTTATGTGCAGGCAAAGCTTCCATGCTTTGGGGGAAAAACTTCAAATTTCTGTAAGTTTCAAAAACGTCACCGAGCAAAGTTCTTTCTTGACCTGAAAGCTGCTTGGTATTCTCAGAATTTGTAAGATACTCAGTCAGAGAAATATTATTGAAATAACTACTGCCATTCTTCTGTATAAAATCCTTTATCCAATTAGCTATACTCGGCTCAACTGCCTTCCCGTCAATATTAATGTTGCTTGCTGTCAACCTCTCCTGGTTTGTAACAAGTCGTTTGACTAACTCATCCTTAAAATCTGCCTGATGATTTAAAAGATAAATCAGTCCGGCATTGAGCGAAGACAAGGTTTCAGATGAGCTAGATTTTATCACGTCGACAAAATTGAAGGAAAAAAGTTCCAATGAAGCTGAAGCTTCGCTTTTTAAATCAATAGTTTTTTCATATTCATCCATATACTCATCCAAAGCATCCAGCAGCTCTTCTTCTAATTCATTATTGAACTCCTCAAGATAAATCGCATACTCATCTTCATGACCTCCAATTTTAGCAAATTCCTGCTTTATATTTACATTTTTTAAAAATGCAGATAAGGGCAGCAATAAAACCCCAAAAAAATCTCTCAATAAATCACCCTGCTTCTCCCCAACGGCTGAAAAAAATTTTGATTCTATTTTTTTTGGCAACTTTGCCAAGTCAAAATCATCGACCGCTAAATCCAACATCAATTCATTTAATGAACCTGCTGCAAGATTATATTTTTCTGCTAAATCTGCCACCGCTATCACCAGTGACTTCGATTCAAAATAAAACTGGACCTCTTCGGGATATTTAGAAATCTTGCTGAAAAAATTAGAGATATTTGTATTCATATTTTTATTAAGGAATCTGATTCTGATTTTGAGGCGGGTTCGGAGCAGCAGGTTGTCCGACTCCCAGATCGGCTCTCATCTGCTGCGCCGCAGCACTGTTGCCATTGATATAAAGCCTGACGTTTTGCGAAAGATTATTCTGATCACCCCCGACCGCTGATCTTATGGCGTTGGTTTTCGCAGGGTCAGACTCCTCTTCGAATATTTCCTTGATTTGCTTGACGCTCAAACCTTGCATGAATCGTGTTGCCCCAGCCTGATCATTTCTAAAGGCTCTTTGGATATTCGTTACAAAAGCCAGTTTTGCCTTTGCCTCATAAGTAGTATTTCTATCAAGAGCATCGATAAGCGCTTGCTGTTTGGCAGGGTTAAGATCTTTATACTCTTTAACGAACTGCCCATTCTTCATGCCCAAGGCCAATTGATTTATTGAGTCACGCAAGGCATCCACACCCAGATCTTTTAACTTGACGTCGCCACTTGCAAAATCATCCTGAATCGAAAGCTGAGCCCTGCGTGCATCATCCTGTTTTCCTGGAGTTTGGTCTTGGGCAGTGTGCCATCCGAGACTAGCGCCTTTATAATTCTTATCAACAATAGCTTCGAAACGGCTGTTGATTTTCTTGTCGGCCCATGGCTGAGCTGCAGCATCTGGAGCGACATTCGGTCCTCCTAATTTTCCTTGGAATATGTTGCGGTATCTGTTAACGTCCTGTTGGCTGAGCAAATGACGGTCCATTGCTTCCATGACAGCTGCCAGCCTAACAAAAGCACTCTTGCTTTCATCATTGATATTTGCCAAAACAGTGCCGTGATTATCATCCTTCATGTCTCCCTTGGCCTTAGTAATCTGTTCAATTCTAAATTTAGAAACTAAATTGCCGTCAGTCTTGCCAGCGCCCTTGAACCTTTTGCCCATTTCACCAAGTGATCCATATGCCATCGGGGCAGCAGCTACCGCACCAAGACCAGCTGAAGCTGCCAAGGCGCCGCCAGCTAGGGCTGCACCGCCGGTAGCCGCACCAAGTGTTGCGGCTAAGCCGAGTTTACCCAAACGATCAAATCTCTTCTGTCTAGCTTGAGCAGACTGAGCCAAAGACTCTCGACGATCCATGTGCCGCTGAAGAGTAGCCTGCCTTTGTTGTATCACTGGAGTTAACTGAGCCTTGAATTGGTCAGTCTTAATAAGCTTCTCTTTTATTGCGCCGTCCTCAAAATAGCGCCCAGTATTATCAGTCCAGCCCGTCCCGGTCCGGCCATACCTTTCGTTACCTATGGTCACCGTACGTTGACTCATCATGTTAGATGCAAGGCGATCTTTTGCCTTTTCAAATGCCAAGCCCTTGCCTTCATTCAGTTCTTGCATCTTAACCCGATCCTTATTGTTGGTGTCACGCAATTTCTTGGCACTATTGCCGCCGAATCTACCCCACTGCTCAGTTGCAAAACCGCTCACCTTGCCAACTGTCATTTCTTTTGCTTTGCCAACACCATAAGCCATCTGATTGGCCTGCAGCTGAATTTTTTCCGTTCTGGCACCCTCTTTAGAGGCTCGGTACTGTGAATAGTACTCCTTTGCAGCGCTGATACGGGTTACATCTTGGAAGCCACGATTAAACTTGTTGCCAGCCCAGGCCTGACCGCTCTTAATCTTATTAGTGCCCCAGTTGACAGCCTTGGCGCCTGCGCCACCCACAGATTGGGCAGTAATAAGCCCACCCACCATCATGCCAAGCATGATAATAAACTTCTGTAATTCACCTGTACAAAACATACCACTAACGCCGGCGCAAACCTCTGTGCTGCTGGCCGATAATGACATGGTGCTGGAACTTGCTGTTCCAAAGGCCAATGCTAGCCACAGGAAAAAAGCCAGCACAGGACCGACAATAAGCTGCTTAATGAAGTCAGTCCAAATCTGTTCGGTATATTTGCCGACTGGCGGGAAGGCCCAGCCCAGGAACACAAAAGGTGATAAAATAGTATAAATCCAAAGCATGACAATACGTATAACTAGAACCGCAAGAATGACCATCACCATTATCAATGCAACAGCAGCTGCAAATACGGACAAAACCATAGCAACGACAGTTCCCCATTGAGTAGCCGCGCTCGAGTCCTTATCGTTCATGTTAAAGGAATACCACTTCTGCACTCTGAACGCATCCATGAACCAGCCGCCCCCATTCTTAAAGGCGACCACAAAGGTCAACATGACGATCTGTGAAAAATCAATCAACAAGCCGAAAATAGTCTTGGAAAAATTAATCAAGATAGCCATTATAATCAGCTTGGGCAACAGCCGTTTAGCGCTGTAATTCTCTATTCGCAAAATCGTCGCAAAAGCGATGATCAAGAAAATCAGCACGAAGAACATATTGCACAAATCACGGATAATGACCCACCCCTCCCTAACTGCCGGAACATTGATTATGTCGCTGTACAGAGCAACCTGGACCAAGAGGGCTGCCATGGCCGTTAAGGCCAGGCCGAAAACGGTGGTTAGCAAATAAGCAAAAATACCCACAACCGTAGTAACGGCAACGCCGACTGCGCCAAAAACCGTACTCAACTTATCCTCACCAGAGACAGCATAAACATGCTGTCCCAAGAATAATGAAGCACAGAACAAAAGAAAAACGACTGCCTTGATTTTATGATCTTTCAACTTTTTTATAGCTTTTTTCATTTTGTCGTGTTATCTCATTAAGTCCCACAATGACTTGAAAAATTCCCACCCGTTTTGCTGTATCGTTTCCCATGGACTCGTGATAAGTTGGGCTAGTAAGTAAAGCCAGAAACAGACGAAAGCCAATATGGCCAAAATCAACAAATCAAAAAGGATAAGCTGCATCGCTTCAACCAAAAACAACCCGGTACTGGCGGTCTTGCCAGCTGTCCCCGTCTTGCCAAGCGACCACTCCTCGCCAAGCTTGCAAAACATATTCGGACCAAGCACCATGCGCAGAAAAACGTGGATATTGATGTAAACCAGCCCCAGAAGAAAGCCGACGATCGTGCCTTCGCTCATCCAGGCAGCGCGCAGCAGCCTGGCGGTAGCGAATTTAACGCCTTGACTTGCCGTTTCCCCACCTCCACTGGACAGCTTGTTGGCTGCGACCTTACTGATTTGATCTTCTTGTTTTTTGGCCAACAGACGCCTTTGGCGCAATGACATCTCCGGTCGTTCAACAACTGACTCCTCGGGCTCGACACTGTTACGCTCAGCCGCTTGCGCCAAACGCAAATCCAACGCCGCTTGTTGTTGATTTAATTCTAACATCTTAATTCGAGAATACCGATACCACAGGACCTGTTGCGGTGAGGCTTTCAGTGCCCCAGTTATCCATCAGAATAACTGTCGGCCTTAATGTATCAGACACACCATCGCCATTAGTGTCACCGCAAGGATCGGTCGAGCAGCCTTGGATATCATTATATTCATAGCGATGCGTGACAACATGGGGGTTATTAGCGTTCGGTCGATCGCTGAATTCACCCGTAACAACCGTATCAGGCTTTCCGTCACCCCAAACAATCTTGTAATATACGACTGGCAGTTGGTTGACGTCAACATGGGAATTGAATGTCAATATGACATTATCCCCCTTGTGAACAACACTCTTATCTACCAGCACATTGTCGACTGTAGGTCTGATGCGGCAATAGTCATTGGTCACGGCAGGAACCCAGGCTGGTCTTGGGGAGGCGCAGAAACCTGCTGCTGGATCGTTGTTGATGTCCCAATTTTCAACCGGATTGTTATCTTTCTCATAATGTTTAGTAGCAGGATTCCAAACCCACACGCCATAATTCTTAGCGAACATGCGCTTCAAATTTTCCAAGGCCGGGTAGGTCTGAGCTGCTGTTCTGGCAACCTGAGGAGCTGCTACTGGCCAATCTGGCTGCGGCGTGATTACACACTCTTCGCCATATTCACAGGCATACTCCGGTGAGGTCCAGGTTCTGGCATTTGGGTTGGTTGTCGAGGCTGACGACGGGTAAATCATTGCCAAGTTGTCAGAGGGGCCGCCAGCTGCGGCTGTGGTAACGTTGGTCACGCCTATAACCACAGTGTTGCAGGACGCCGCTCCCACAGGACCGCTACAAACACCCGGGTCGCAGTAGGCACTGGCAGCATTTCGGCAAATTGTAGCATTTGCAGGAGCAGGACCAGGCAAGCCAGTAGGCTGCGATATGCAGTTACAGCCAGCTGTACTCTGAGGAGTACAGGCAAGGCCGGTGGCAATCCTAGTACACTCAGTTGACATAACATTCACTGGAACTACCTGAGTATTTTCAGCCGTATAACAAAGATTTGGAGTTGCGTAGGCGGCGCCAGAAACGGTACCGGCGGCTCCTAGGGTTGCGCATAAATCAATAGGTTCTGTAACAGTGGTTAATGAAACACAAGTTCTGCCGCTATCGGCGCAATGACCAACCTGGGAACACTTTGCACCAGTACAGGCATAGGGCGAGCCAGCCCTGACTTCCTGACTTTCCGGCAACTTGAATGAAATCGGTTGACGGCCGGTCTTAGAGTGGCCATCCCAATCATACGGATTGTCTTCGGGGCTTGGCGGCACAGCTGAACCGAAGGGTGCATCATCCTGCTTGAATTGGTAGCCGAGACCAAGCGGAGAATATCTCGAATCCTCACCTAACCGGCCAAGCCAAACCTTGTTTTCCCCGGTCTCGCTGACGGTCTGATAGAACTTCTTACATGGCAGGAAGTCATATTTACTCGGATCAACCAACTCGCCATCGCTAGTGCCCGCCACAGCCTTGCTCATATCAAGAATTTTTACACTATTATCGATTTCGGTTGTCACCGGACCAGCCAGCCCTTGCCACTTGAGCAGGCTGCCGTTGAATTGATACCAGGCTCCGCCAGACCACTCGTTATTAGTCTCGCCAGCATTGCTGACAACATATTTCCTCGATGCTGGCAAACAATAGGTATAATAATGCTGAGTACAGTCCGTATCCCAAAAACCGCAGCTGCAATCTACTTTCGCTGTCTGGGTCAGGTAGCCCGCTCCGGTCGGACAGTAGGGTCCACCAGAGGCCGAGGTGCCATTGTATCCCAAGATGTCGAAGCCGCCTAAAATTGACCAGCCTCCGGTCGCGCCGAGAATCAAGGCATTGAAGAAATTTCCCCAAAAACAAGCCTTGCTTGAAGTCTGGTGCAACACCATTGCGGCCGAGCGCTTCTCAACATAGCGATAATTACCATCAAGCTCTGCGCAATAATAAGCTGGGAATTTGCCATCGTAACCCTTAAAGGTATTTTCTTTGCTGAATGGATCACCGTTAATCTTGTCTACTGGCCACCAAAGCAAGCAGGCATCCTTAGAGCCTGGGTAACGGTCTTTTTCCAAGCAGTAGCCATACCAGCCATTATATCTAATGCCCATGGAGTCCTGATACTGGCAAGACTTCGCCTCAGATTTAGGGTATAGGCGGCAAGACTGGGATGTATATTCATTCTGACGAGACTCCAACACCGGTTTAACTTTGACATCGTCGACAAAGAAATTGCCCTCCATGCCATTATCTGCTGAGAAACGGACCGATGCTCTGGAACAATTGTTCGGAATCTGCACTCTGGGCGACATTACTTGGTGCCACAACTCACCGGGGAGTATTTGCCTGTCGTCCATCTGGATTTCAATCATGGCATTATCCGTACAGAAAAATCGCATATGCACCCGATCCGCGTTGTCATCACCCTTCAGCCTGGCCGTATTTGCCATGGTCTGCAAGACATAAAACTCTCCGCCCTTGACCGTAAATGAGTTAGACGTAATTTCGTGCCTGACACCCAACTTCAATATGCCGTTGCCTTCAGGAGCGCTGCCAACACCTTCATTCTGGACCCCTGCTACCGTATTGATCACCTTGAAAGATTTTTCATCCCAAACGTCATTCGAATTATAATATTTCCAACCAACAGGATAGCCATCATCGCCAGCCAATTCCATGTTGCCATTATATACATTGGCTGCTGCACCGTATTGGATCATCGAGCCGAAAGGAATCTGAGCATCTGTCTGTCCGGCCTGATTTTTACCGACCTTCGCATAGCCGCTGATATTGCCGACCTGGCTTGCGCTTAGCAAGCCGCCGCCAAGATTGGGATAATTATAAGTCTGATTATTCCTGTCCTTGCTAATGGTGCCGTTACAGCCGCCATCAAACCCGAATTGATTGCAAAGGGCGATATCCAGACATACATTTTTGTCGTTTCCATCCTGATCTTTTAGGGTGACTGATGATCGGCAAGACAGCCACTTGTCACAAATGCGGTCTGGGGCTACTTTCAGAAGAACATTGGAATCCCTTTCTAATCCGGCGTTAATCGAAGGTGTACTGCTGCTAGTATCAGCGTCATAATTGAGGTTCAAAACAGATGCTCCATCCTGACTGCGTTTGTTGAACAAAACGCAACCTTGGCTTTGATCAACTAAGCCATTACAGCCCGTTGCATCAAGACCTTTGTCTAGCTGATAATCGACAGCTGCTTTATAGAGCCCCAGGTCCAAATTAGTGACCACGCCAGCCGGCACGATGCTAATCTGGCATTTGATTGAATTATTAGAATAGAAGGCTAGGCTCGTCTTAACTGGATTTGCCCCCAAATTAAGAGTAATAGCAGCCTGTGGAGCGTTTAATGTGTTGGTGTTGGCGCTCAGAAGACTGACATTAGACCCGCCTGAAGCCGACGTGCAGTTGCCAACAGTCACGCTGCTTCCAGCATTACCGGTTCCGCTCAGGATATAAAGAGTGTTAGCATCCAATTTGACACCCTGGACATTTCCCGGCCAACCATCACGATTAGGCTCATCGGCCAGATTTATGTTCTGTGCAAAATCATTGTTAAAGATTAAATTCTGGTTAAAGCTACTTTTCGGATCAACCAATTCTGTGCAGCTCGACTCTTCTGCTGGACAGAGGCCAACCCAATTGGTACCCCCGACATCGCGTGTCGGCTGGGAGGTACGCTGGCCGGTTCCGATTCCGAAGGTCTTGGGATTGATTCCGAAGTCGGTTGAACACAGATGGTCGACCCTGTCCTCGCTGCAAGCAGACCGGCAGACTCCCTTGTCACAGACATTGTTTTGCGGGGCTGGGGTGGCGGGGTTGCACTGGCTGCTCTGCGTACACGCAACACCGACATAGCCAGGAGCCGCGGAACAACCGGCATTATCTGCGCACAACGCCCCTTCACCGCTTCCATCATTATTGACGTCGCAACGATTAACTCGTTTCTTGTACCAGCTATAGACATTTTTCGGTCCGGGACGCCATTCGCAAGCCAGGTCGTAAGGGTTTTTGAAATAGCTTACGCTATCATCAGAAGAATACTCATCGCAGCTCAATCCAGGATAGTCGCACATCGCAGTCTTGTAATTGTCCGGATTATTTTTCAGATAGACATCCGAGTGGAGGCGTTCGCCGGAATAGTCATATGGCTTGCCCAAGCGCTGGCAACCGACATCTTCGGATTTGCATAATTTTTTCTTGTCATAAACTGCATAAATATAATTATCAGCCAAAACCGTGAGGTCATCTTCTGTCTGAGCCGTGCCGGTATTGAAGTTTTCTGATTTTGGATTAGTTGAATTATGAATATCAACCATCAGCTCGCAACCGATCGCATCATCCTTGCATAAATATGAAAACGATCTCAGATAATACGTTAGATTGTCCCTATCTTTATACTCGTTACAACCAAGCATATATAAAGGATAAGGCTTTTTGTTCAGGTCCTGATTGCAGGTCTCGGGGGTGTTCCAGGAGTTCTTAAGCAAATAGAACCTGTTGGAAATTTCGGAGAGCTTGATGTTGTCGACAAAGAACTCGGCCGGCACATCGGCTTCGATGATCAGATTAATGGGGTCAATAACGGTCATGTCAGAAAGGTTTGCTCGATACATCTGCCAATCGGCAGTAAGCGCCCCAATGCCGATGAAATCGACATTGGCCGCGGCTGCATTAGTTGAACGGACCTTGAGATTGACTGGCGTCCTAGTCTTAGCAATCAAAGTTATGGCATATGAACTGCCGGTAAGCATAGTCGAAGTCGGCATGGCCAAAACTACGCCCTGGTTATTCGCAGTTGTCTTAACATAAAGCGAATGTCCGCCCATATTTATTGACTCCGTACTCAAAATTGGAACATCGGCCCCGTTGAAGCTGGCCCAGCCCTGCAATGTGCTATCTTCAAAATCACTATTAGATAATATCTTGACCGTTTGTCCTGTATTTCCGGTATACTCGCGGCAACCATTGGCGGCGGCCGAGCACTGGGTTCCTTGGCCCGGAATCGCTTGATAGATACAAGCTCCCTGCTGCGCGTTCCAAACACCACCATTAATGCAAACTGCACACTCAGTGGTGGAAGCATTCCAATTCTTATCAGCACCGACACAAGCTGCTTGAAGTGTTATCGATGGGTCGATATTGACCTCGGTTCGCCTATAAGGATGGCAGTTGGAGTCCTCGCTTATAGTCTGACTGTAAAGATGGTACGATTTAACACCAGCAGTATTATAATATTCGCGACAATCAGGATTGTAGCCGGGGTCAGTCTGTTTCAATTGATAAATTTTCTCATTACATTTTGCCACTTCCAGCGCTCGTGTACCTGTAACTGCTGGGTCGCCAACATAATCAGCGATGTCGGGCGTTACCGGGTTGCCATCCAAATCAAGAGGCACATCATCTGTGTCGTCATCAGCCTTAAGGCTTACGACTTTCAACTGAAAACCTGTCTCGTTCGAGCCTTCCCAAGTGTAGAACTGGGTGCCACCGGAGGTGACGCACTGTCGGAGATATGAATAATACTCTGTCGCCTCGGCGCCACTGCCCAGCTTATCTAAATTAGTGAACTGATCGCAACCGTTAAGCTCGGCACTGCAAGACTTGGCTGTCTTAGGAATAAAGTAATCGGGGCGCAACGAATCAAAAGTAGTCTGCGATTGCAAATAAGTATCAAAGCCAACGCACTCTGCTACGCAGTAATCACCCGGTTTGACCTTGCCAGGAACAGGCAGCCCCCCATTAGTTGGGGTATATAGTTCGCAACCGACTTCTTCAAATTTGCAGCTTCGTGCAAAATCCTTGCACTCTGCTGGGTCGGCAACGCCGTCGCAACCAAGATAGCTCGGTGCATACTTCTCGGTAATAAGACCTGTTGCACCATAATCGCTATAAGGCGTGGCACCGATACTCTTCTCCATCTTGATCGCGTCAATCAGACAGCTTGAACCAGCAGGTGTATTGAATTCAAAATCGAAGCTCGGCCCGGAGCTTAAGAAGACGTGTGATAACGAGAATAACTGCCAAGTTCCGCCCGATTCGATCGATGCAGATTCTGTATTGGCTCCATCTTTCAACGAGATCGTGCTGCCGGCAGGACAGTTCTTAGAATAAAGCGAAATCGTATAAGACTCACCCTCTACATTATATTCACCGCCGACATAAGCTAATCCTGGTCCGGCGCTAAAATTCTTAGTCATGACGCCCGGGTTCAAAAGCAAACTGCTGAACCCAGAAAAAGCATCGGAAGATGTAGCGCCAATAGCACTCCAGGTGCCGTTGGCCAAATCTTCCTCAAAGCTTGAATTCAACAAAAGATTGGCTCCAAGACCGTCCCTGGCTCTAATAAAGGAGGTGCATCCTTCTGATTTTGAATCACAAGACTGGGCATCTCTATCCAAAAAGACCTTATTCCCAGTAGAGCTCGCTGTGCAGGAATATTTACCGGTTGAGAAATTATACGCGGTGCAATAATCAGTACACCCTGCATTATCGACTGTGCAGCCGCTATAATCCAAAGTATTCTTCAAATAAGAAACCGAGGCGCCATCTTCCTTTTTAAAAGTTTGGCAAGTGTTATACAAAGGTTCACAGGAATCGGTATTGAACTTCCATTTACGCCTCTCTTCGGTGCAGTAACCATAGTATTCACAAGAACCATCGGCCTTTTCCTTGATACAAGACTGCTCGTCGGCGCAATATTTATCATTCCTGACCAAGGTCGAGTCGTCGTCCGAGATGTTTTCCGGACCAGGCCCCTCTCGGCGGCAATAGTTCAGTGGTGCTTTTAAGAGCCAGTGCGGATCGACTAGACCCTGGCACCAAGCGGCAAAATAGCCCGGAAATTCATCATTCTGATCAAAACAAGCCATCAAATCAGCCAAGGTTTTAGGACCGACTCCGTTCGGCTTAGTTGAATCAAGGTTGTCCCTAATATACTGGGCGGCAATCTCCCATCCAACTGGCAAGATGCGGAATTTGCGCAGGATAAGCAAAGTTCTATAAGGATAAGCGTCGGTGTAGCGTGGTTCGACGCCATCGCTGCTAAAACCAACAACCTTTTCACCATTAAGATAACCGAGTCTGACAGCTTCAGCCACGGTCTTCTTGTCCAGAATGCCTTGCTTGAACTTCTCATCGATAACGCAGTTGGTCGGCCCTGCCCTGTCCGGTTTCGGACAAGAGCTCAGTTCGGACAATATATTGTAGTCTCCGCGAACATTGAACTGCGGTTCGACAATCTTGCGGAGCTGGTTCTTGGTAGCTGTAATACCTCCGCCAATTGTGGCGTCTGGCCCGGCACTAAAGTTACTGATCAGGCTATTCCAGTTGCCATAGCTGGAAGTATAGCTTTTACCCCCCAGCTTTTTCATCAGTTCATTAAAAGCCGTTACGGCAAGCTGATTAATAAAGACGTTGGCAGCGTCAACCAGCGCATAGCCAGTGTATTGGGTAATTGCATTAGCCTTCATGCCAGAGTCCAAAACATTTTTTCTTTCAACCTCTGATGCGATTGGTATGCCCAGCGCGCCGGAAATCTTCCCCGTTGGGTCGTTGACATATCCTTGACCCTCCTCTCGGGTTAATAGTTTTGAATATTTATCTTCAGCAATCTGTTGGAACATGCCCGTCTGCAAAGAGAAAGCCACTCCGAAGTCGTTATTATTCGGGTCGAATGAAGATTGTATCTTTTGCATAAAATCTTCACTAGTCAACTCATTTTCCCAATTACTGACAAGTTTTGTGAAGGTACAGGCAGGAGCCGATGGCTTAACTGACTGGACCAAACCTAAACCTATTTTCATCTGCAGGGCGAAATTCGGTTTGCAAAGATTGAACTTGGCATAGCCATTCTGTTTGCCAAGCTGTTCGACAAAAGTTCCAGCAGCATTATCGGCCACGTTGGTCAGGTAGGCGCCCCAGCCTTCGGTGTAAAACAACGGCTTCTGTCCATTCCCGCCAGAACCCAGCCAGGTGGCGGTGTCCATGGCAATCGTGTTAAGAGCCGAACGCATAGCCGACCCCAGGGCTTTGGACCCTCCAGCCAATATCACCTCTTCCCACAAGTCTTCCTGAAACCAAGACGTTAGCTGGTCCAATTTACGCTCAAAAAAACCCTTGTTGGTATCTTGAGCCAAAAGTGAGTATTTTTTATTTAAAGCTGGGATGTATTTGAGCTCTGGCGCTTGTATTTTTATTGCTGAAAAGTCAGGCACGGTCGCTTCCGCTTGAGTGTCGGCAGCCTTGTACGCTGGGTTTACTTCAAGACTTGGCGTCTGGAATGCACCTGCGGCGAAAATCGCCCTTATGACAAAAAACTGTCCCACCAACAATAGGAAGAAGATTATGGAAATCTTGAGTGCACCATTTTTTTTAGGGGTTGGCATAATGGTTATTTTCGCGTCTTATTGAAAATTCGAATTTATTGGCTGGTCAAGGACTGCTTATAGCTCTTCAGCAGGTCGTCGTCGCTCAACTGTTCCAACAGCTTAGGATCTGCCCCTGATTTGAGCAAGGCTTGGCGCAAAGCGGCAGCGCTCATATTACCCTCGAGCATACTTTTCATCTCCTCATCGGACAAGCCGCTCGATATCGTTCCTGGCTGGGTCTGTTTAGGGGCAGCGGCCGGGGAGGTCGTCGCATTCTGATCCATTATCAAAGCCGTAGATGAGGCCACGTCGCTGGCTGGAGCGGTTGGCGCTTCGCAATTTTTGCCTTCGGGACAATTCGGATTGCCGCCAGACTTAATTTCATTGCCGTCGCTGATGTTGTCGCCGTCCGTATCATCAAGATATGGCGAAGTTCCATAGGTATTAAGCTCATCGACGTCCCAAAGGCCATCGTTGTCCGTGTCTGTCTGTTCTGTTGTATTATTGTTGGTGACGTTACTATTTTCGGGCGAATTTTGGCTATTTTTCGGTTGGAATGGCTGGGCAATTCCTTGCCGTAATTGTGCTGCCCAGAGTCCGATCATGGAAAAGCCGATTAAAACCAAAATCGCCAGAAATAACTTCTGGTTTCTATTTATACTAGGGCGCACTGCTTGGGCCGGTTCTATCGGCTCAAGCTCTGGATTGTTGACCTCCTTAGAGTCCTCAAGCATGGGGAAATATTTATACACTTATTATAACACAAGCAAACAAAAACCACCAAGGTCACCCCGCTATTTTTTCATATCACCCTCCTGTGTTTAGACAAACCACAATCTATAAAGAACAAGCCACTGAGCCAAAGAAAGATCTTCGGCTCTCACCCTGCCGTCCAGTCCAACTTGCTCTATTTTTGCCTGTGCATCAGCCACAGGAACATGAAATCCAGCGGCCAGGTTATTCTTTAACATTTTGCGCTTAGCACTGAAGCCAAATTTTGCCAGACGGAAAAATTTCTTTTCATCGATACCGGACAAACCCCTAGTTTCCGTCTGCTGCTCGTCAAGAGATCTGATCCTGATTATGGCACTATCCACTTTAGGCGCAGGCCAAAAAGATTTAGGCGGAACATCGGCGATTATCTCCGGCTCGGCATAGAATTGCACCGAGAGTGCCAAAAGATTCATATCACCAGGCTTAGCCACGATCCGCTCAGCTACCTCCTTCTGTATCAATAATGACATCAGCACAGGCCGATGTTCGCTAGTCAAAAATTTGCGTAAAAAGAATGAAGTTATATTATATGGAAGGTTGGCGGCAATCTTATACTTGGTAGAGCTGCCTAAATTCAGTGATAATTTGGTCACATCTTCATTAACTATAGCCACATTGGAAATTTTTTGGCTTATCATTGCCATTTTTAAAAAATCGGCCAGCTTTTCATCTATCTCCACGGCAACCACTTGCTTTGCCCGATCTGCCAACCTGGCTGTCAAAAAACCCAAACCTGGCCCCACCTCTAAAACCGTGTCATTCTTATTAATTTCCGCAGCCTCAACCACCTTGTCATAGACATCTTCTTCAATTAAAAAATTCTGCCCCTTGGAGTGGGCAGGCTTGATGCCATAAGTCTGGCAAAGCTCTTGGGTTTTTTTTAGCAGGTCTATCATCTGCTATAACCAATTGAATAAATGCTTGAACGAATCAACCAAGCGCTGAGCCCGGCTGGCCGCCATGGTCGGTATACCGATAACTTGCGGCATGACATTACTGATGCCACCAGCAATAATGCCAGCCCCCATCATTGGAACAGTACCGCCCCCCTTATACATGAAGCCGGCCGGGACGCACATGAACATGGTCCCTTGCTGACCGGTAAAATTGATTTGTGTCGAACCATCACATGCCGCATCGCACAGGGCGCAGCAACATTTCCCGACACAGCTCCTAGTACAGCCCATCTGAACATAAGAAATCTTGCCGGCATCTTGCCAGGGCAACCCTCCAGTCGCACTGGCCACATTATTAAACTCCCTTAACTGAACGAGGCCGAAAATTACCAGAATCGCCCCGCTGACCGCAACTGAGGCCAGTGACCAGGCCAACAGCTTTTTATATGATGGCTTCATAAATATCATTCTATGGTTTATAATTCAATTATACCAAATATCCCATGAATAACCAGCACCACAAGCTAATAATTTTCGCCCTAGGCGCCTCTGCCATCGCTTTCGGCTATGCCGCCCATGCCGCTGAACTGCTCATTCTCAGGGTGGCGGGCCGCATACTTTTGCAAGTTGAAAGCCACGGCGAGGCCTGGTACGTCAATCCGCTTGACCAAAAACGCAGCTACTTAGGGCGCCCGACTGATGCCCTTGCCACCATGAAGCGCCTCGGCGTGGGCGTAACTAATGCAGACTTGTTTCACATTCCCGTCGGTCTCATTGCAGTCAACGGCAAGGATGGCGATGGCGATAAGCTGAACGACGATCTCGAAGAGGCGCTAGGCACTAATGCTCTCGACCTCGACACTGACAAAGACGGATTCTCTGATAAAGTCGAGATAGAAAAGCAATTCAATCCGCTTGGCTGGGGCAAGCTGTCTGTCAATTCTAGCTTGATTGAACGAGTCAGAGGCAAAATACTCCTGCAAGTTGAAAGCAAAGGCCAAGCCTGGTACATAAATCCGGTCGATAAAAAGCGCTATTACCTCGGTTCGCCGACTACTGCCCTGGCAGTCATGCGCCAACTCGGCCTAGGTATTTCCAACGCCAACCTTGAAACTATCACCATCGATTATTCCTACCTGACAATTGCCACCCACACATCCACCTCGACCAGCGACACGATTATGGCCGAGGCGGCCGAGGCAATCAGGACAAACAACCTAGGCAAAACCCTGTCCTATTTTACTCCATCAATGCAAAGCCAGATTTCTTACACCATGGGCTTCCTGAAAAACGACGGCCTATTGTCTTTCGCCAATATGCTTTCTGGCGCCAGAATAACCAGCGAATCGGCTATGCAGAAAATCTATTCGACCGATGTTTATTTCTCCCTGGGAGGCTACAAAGTTACTATAAACTTCTATCTAGACAAGCAGCCAGACGGAAAATGGCTTATCAGTAAAATATAGCAATATAAAAAAACAACCGCTTTCGCGGGTGTTTTTTTATGTCTATGCGGCTACGATATTTATCAGCTTATCCTGAACGTAAATAACTTTTTTTATCTCCTTGCCGTCAAGCCATTTCAGCACAGCCTGATTGGCCTCAGCCAAAGATCTGGCAGAAGTCTCGTCAAGGCCTGGCTCGACATCAACCATCTCCCTAACCTTGCCATTGACTTGGATTACCAACTTGACCACCTGATCCTTGGTCTTTTCAATATCATATTCCGGCCATGTTCCGAGCGCTACACTGCCCCCGCTGCCTAAGCGCTGCCAAAGCTCCTCGGCCAGGTGCGGCGCAAACGGAGACAACAAGACGGTAAATAATGAAAAATATTCCCTAGGAATTTCTTTTCTCTTTTCAAACTCATTCAGCATGATCATCAAAGCTGAAATGGCGGTATTGAATTTGAAAGCTTCTATATCTTCAGTCACTTTCTTAATGGTCTTGTGCATCAATGATTCCATGTCCTTATCTAGTCCTTCTAATGGCTGGGTGCTAATTTTCTCTTGCAATTGCCATGTCCTGTCTAGAAACCTGGTAATCCCGACAATGCCTTGAGTGTTCCAGGGTTTCATCTCTTCAAGGGGGCCCATGAACATCTCGTACATTCTCAAAGCATCGGCCCCAACCAAGGCGACCACTTCGTCAGGATTGACGACATTGCCCTTTGATTTGCTCATCTTGTTGCCGTCGGCGCCCAGAATTATGCCTTGATGGCGCAACTTCAAAAATGGCTCGTTGAAATCCACGTAACCCAACTTATGTAAAACTTTGGTGAAAAAACGGGCATACAACAGATGCAGTACCGTGTGCTCTGCTCCGCCCAGATAGACGTCGACCGGCAGCCAGCGCTTGAGCGCTTCATCGCTGGCGAAGAACTCATCATTCTTGGGGTCGGCATAGCGCAGATAATACCAAGACGAGCACACGAAAGTATCCATAGTATCGGACTCACGCCTGGCCTTCGCTCCGCAATTCGGGCAAACAACGTCATGGAAAGTTTTCGAACCGACCAAGGGCGATTCACCGGTCGGCTTGAAATCGACGTCCGTAGGCAGTATGACCGGCAAGTCTTTTTCCGGTACCGGCACGGCGCCGCAGACATCGCAATAGATGATCGGAATCGGTGCACCCCAATAACGCTGGCGGCTGATCAGCCAATCACGCAACTTATAATTTACTTTAACGCCGCCGTTGCCGGTCTCAACCAGCCAAACCGAGAGCTGCTTGCGGGCAGCCGCTGAAGCCAAGCCATCATACTCTCTAGAATTCACCAAGACTCCGTCATCGGTAAAAGCCGCCTCTAAAGCGGGGTTTCCCTCGCCCGATGAAATCACTTCGACTATTTTCAAATCATATTTCTTGGCGAATTCCCAATCGCGCTCATCGTGAGCCGGCACAGCCATGACCGCACCCGTGCCATAGTTGCCCAAGACGTAGTCGGCCACGAAAACCGGCACCTCTTCGTTGTTGAAGGGATTGATGGCGGTTATGCCTTCAAGGGCGATGCCAGTCTTATCCTTGGCCTCCATGCGGTCCAGGTCGGTTTTGGCTCTGGCAGACTCCAGATAATCAGCAACCTGCTGGCCGTTCTTTATGGTGTCATTCAAACGTCCGATCAGGGGGTGTTCGGGTGCCACCACGACATAGGTGCAGCCGAAAATAGTATCGACACGAGTGGTGAAAACCTTTATTTTCAGCTCGCTGTCTTTGATTTTGAAATCTATTTCTGCGCCCTCTGAACGGCCAATCCAATTTTTCTGTGCCGCCTTGGTAGATTCGGGCCAATCAACGTCATCCAGGCCGGACAATAGGCCCCTGATCGTTTTGCCTCCAGCTGTCTGGTCCTCTATGAAATCAGAAATCTTGAAAAACCATTGCTCCAGGTCCTTCTGCACCACCGAGCTGCCGCAGCGATCACAGACTCCGCCCTCGGCCTGCTCGTTAGCCAAAACCGTCTGACAGCTATCGCACCAATTGACCTTGGCCTTTTTCTTATAAGCCAGCCCATTTTTGTAAAACAACAAAAACAGCCACTGTGTCCACTTGTAGTACCCGGGATCAGAGGAATTGACTTCGCGCGACCAATCATAAGAAAAGCCCATCGAGTTGATCTGCCTGATGAACGTAGCGATAGACTCCTTGGTTGTTTCCGAGGGGTGAACTCCGGTCTTGATAGCATAATTCTCTGCCGGCAAGCCGAAAGCGTCCCAGCCCTGGGGATGAAGCACGTTGAATCCTTTTAGGCGGCAGTAGCGTGAGTAGATATCGGTCGCCGTATAGGACTCGACGTGGCCGATATGCAGCCCTGCTCCGGAAGGATAAGGAAACATGTCCAATATGTATTTTTTAGGCTTTTTTGAGTCATCATCAGCGGCAAATAAGCCGTTATCCAGCCAATATTTTTGCCACTTGGCTTCATTTTCAGAAAAATTATACTTTTCCATAGTATTTTAGGCTAATTTAAGCAAATATAATTACTAGGTAATTTTACCCTTATTGTGAAAATAGTCAAACCCTGATTTTCGAACGCTTGATAATCAATTTTTGCAATTCTTTGACCGAAGTACCTGCTACGCGCATCTTTGGGCGCCCCTTTTTCTGGCGGCGACCAGCTTTTTGCTCAACCATTTTTTCGGCCGTTTCATGATTTTGTTTGCTCATGATTATTATGGTATAATAAAAATACTTTTTATCCAAATGGCTCAACTTGATCCTCAAACAAATATAATAAATAAACGTCCGTGGCCTTTGCGCTGGTGGGCGATTTTATTATGGATTTTTCTGGCCCTAGTCATCACTGTTTTTACAGCTGCCTTTTTTGCCGCCAAAAATTACCAAAGCAAACAGCTTTCCAGTGTCGCCTCGGGTAACAACTACTCTGATACGGAAGGACAAGATAACTATTGGTTCGGCACCAGCTCGCCTAAGATAACCATAGTAGAATTCAGTGACTTTTCTTGTCCGAATTCGAAATCCAGCTTCTCAAAAATACGCTCGCTAGGTTCAAAATACCAAGACGACGTCAAAATAGTTTTTCGTGACTACCCTAACATCAGTGAACAATCTCTTGATTTGGCCTTAGCTGCGAGGTGCGCCGGACAACAAGGAAAATTCTGGCCTATGCACGACAAGCTTTTTCAGAATCAAGGAAAGATTGCCTCAACTTCAGACCTGGTCAAATTAGCCGAACAAGTCGGGGTCAAGCCCTATGGCTTTACCAAATGTATGGCGAGCCAAGGTGAACAATACAAGATATTGGCCAACCTGGAATATGCAGACAAGATCGGCGTCAAAGGCACGCCGACTTGGCTGATTAACGGTACCAAGGTTGATGGTGATTTGCCGCTAGACATCTGGCAAAAAATAATCGACGATTTAATCAAAAAATGAACCCTATGGTTATGAGTAAAAAAATATTCATCATAGTAAACGGCTTAATATTTCTGTCGACATTATTGTTTTTTGTAAGCCTAGCCGATAGCGCGTCTGCGACCGAGGTTAAATTCACCCCTCAAGTGCAGATTCCAGGACAGCCGAATCAAATCGATTTCACCAACGTCACGGACACTCGTCCAATCGCGGAGTACATCAAAACATTTTTCAAATATCTGTCCGGTGTCGCCGGCATCCTGGCTACTGTATTTATGATGATCGGCGGTGTAGTCTGGCTGACGGCAGGCGGCAGCCCGGATAAGATTAGTTCAGCCAAAACATATATCACTTCATCGATAACCGGATTGCTTTTAGCATTCGGCGCATATATTTTACTGGCGACGATCAATACTGACCTGGTTAATCTGCGAACGACTGGCATTGCCCAGATAAAAGAGAAGAAGGCTGACCCCAATACCGGCACCGGCGGAGAAGGCTGCTGTCCGCAGCAAGAAGGATGGTCAAGCTGCCAAGCAGGCGTTCCCAAAAGCCGCTGCCCCGATACCTGGATGTCCGGCGGCATGTGCAATACTACTACAAAAAAATGCGAGAACCCTTACGCTATCACGACCCAAAGCGGCTGCTGTCTCTTAGGAAAAGATGGCTCCGAATGGAAAGAGTGTAAATCAGCCAATGACATTTCAAGTTGCTCACAAGCCTCCCTTAACCCGACTTACGCTGGCACATATTCTTTCGAAGCAAACAAGATGTGCGAATTTTATACATCGTGGGCCAATGTCGTGGCAAGATGTAAAAATAAATAATGAAATACTCCCCAAAAAAAATCCTTCTCCTGTTTTTTATCATTCCTGCATTCTTTTCGGTTTTTTATCCTGCGCAAGCATCTGATGTTGAAATGCCGAACATCAAAAATCCCACTGATAGCTTGCAGATAAAAATTCCTGGAATGCAGCGTTTCAGCGAGCCGGCCCAGTGCGGCGACAACATGTGCAATAATTGGATTTGGGAATACATTGCCGGCCTCTACAACTACGCCGTTGCCGTAATCGGCATTATTGCTACTGTGGGCATGATGTTCGGCGGATTGCTTTGGCTTACCTCAGCCGGCAATGCCACGCGGATTTCCGAAGCCAAGGCATGGATCGGTGGCAGCATAACCGGATTAGTTCTAATGATGGCATCTTACACTGTGCTACAGCAAATAAATCCGGCTATCATAAATGGCACCTCTCTGGAAATAAAAATCATCGAAAAATATAACCTTGGCGACACCGAAGACTCTCTTGACTCTGGCATGACGACCACTGCATCGACAGCGAAGCTGCTGCAAAGCGGAAGCGTTGCTGATATTGTCGCCTCAGCTGTCGGGAAAGTCACCTACGGCTTGAACTCAACCATTAAGCCTGGCGATTGCTTCGGCAAAGGCGGCCAAGGGCCTAACGGAACAATCTGCTTTGACTGTTCAGGCTTCGCTGCATATGTCCTAAAAAGCAGCAAAAACATCAGCATTAACGGCGGCACTGGAACGATATTTTCCAATACCGCTATAAAAAAATATGACACCGGAACGCTTGGTAGTTTGCCAGAAGGAACGCTAGTTGGATGGAAACAAGGGGACAACGGAAAAACATTCGGTCATGTCTTAATTTCTCTTGGCAACGGCCGGTATGCAGACTCGCACGGCAACAAGGCAAGGACACCAGGGGGCGCTATTGGTATCTATACCGCTGCACAAGTCAACAAGATGTACGGCTCTAACGGTTTGCGAGTCAAACAATACTGATTATGATTTATTTTACCGCCTACGCCAATCAAAAATTCGATATCCTACAGAAGCATAAGGTTTACGTCATCAAGGAGCAGATACAGGACGCCATAAAATCTCCAGATAAAGTTTCCAAAAAGGGAAAATATTTTTCCGCTACCAAGGATGAATGGCGAGTAATTTATCAAAAGCAGGCCGAAGTCATCCGCGTTCTCACCTTTTACCCAGTAAAAGTCTAGATGGGACAATATGCAATACGACACTGAATCAAATATCGCCTGGTGGGAACTGGCAGCCGACCCCATTGCCCAAACCAAAGAATTCGGCAACCTCATTATCCACTTCTCTGCACTTGGTAAGCCGGTTCTCATAGAAATGCTCGATGCTTCTAAATTCCTGGGCGACTTTGAAAAAGCTAGTGCCAGTCCGAAGTTGAAAAAATTTCTCTCTACGCTCGATACTCAGTAAATCAAAAGACCTCCGATGAATCGGAGGTCTTTTGATTTAGTATCTTAAAGAACAGATAAACTAGTTCTTTTCTCGATGCTTGTAACCGGTGCCGGCCGGGATCAAACGGCCGATGATAACATTTTCTTTCAAGCCCTCGAGGTTGTCGATCTTGCCTGTAACTGCGGCCTCGATCAGGACCTTGGCGGTCTCCTGGAACGAAGCGGCAGAGAGGAAGCTGTCGGTCGAAAGCGAAGTCTTGGTCATGCCCAAGAGCAATTCATCGCCCTTAGCTTCAACCTTGCCGTCAGACACAGCTGCCTCGTTAGCGCGGTCGAAGATCGATTTCTCCACGACTTCTCCAGGCAGCAAGTCGGTTTCGCCGGCATCCTGCACAAAGACGCGGGAGAACATCTGGCGCGCGATTATTTCGACGTGCTTATCGTTCAATGGCTGACCCTGCGAAGAATAAACCGATTGGATCTCGCGGATGATATATTTCTGGGTCTCGATGCGGTTCCTAAGCTGATAGAGCTGCTGCAGGTCCATATTGCCCTCGGTCAGCTGATCGCCGCGCTTCACTTCCTGGTCGTTCTTGACCCAGACATTATAGCCTTTGGGGATAATATATTCCTTCACCTTATCCACTTCGCTGGTCACCTTGACGGCCTTGTCCTCGATCTTGACGGTACCGCTCTGCTTGGCAGTCATCACGACATCGCCGACAGCGAAAAGCTCATCGCCCTTATGTACGGTCTGGCCTTCCTTGACCAAAACCTTAGCCACGACCTTCTTGGCCTCTTTCTTATTCTCGGCCGCATCAGCGAATAGGTACTTCTCGGATTCGTGGCCGCGATGATATATTTTTAGGATCTTGACTTGAGGATTGGAAACGAGGACGGTCTTGCCGTGCTCATCTTCGATCGTGCGCTGCGCAGTCTCGATCTTGACCGTGCCATCGACATCGGAAATGAAGGCTTTGCGCTTCGGGCTGCGTGATTCGAAGATTTCTTCGACGCGCGGCAAACCTTGGGTGATATCTTCAAGGCCAGCCACACCGCCGGTATGGAAGGTTCTCATGGTCAGCTGGGTACCCGGTTCACCGATGGACTGTGCGGCAATGATACCGACAGCGGTGCCCATCTTAACCGGCTGGTTGTAGGCCAAATCGTAGCCGTAACACTTGGCACAGATACCCTTATGCATCTTGCAGCTTAATACGGAACGGATATTAGCCTCTTCGATCAACTCGCCTTTCATGTCATCGGCTTCCTGCTCTGTTACCAGAGTATCAGCAGCGAGAAGGACCTTGCCTTCAGCGTTCTTGAGATCCGAGGCCAAGAAACGGCCGACGATACGCTTCAGCAAGTCATGGCCGGACTCTTCGCTTTCTTTCTTGGTATAGACAATGCCCTTGGTGTCGCCGCAGTCATCAGACATGATGACGACATCCTGGGAAACATCGACCAAGCGGCGGGTCAAGTAACCGGCGTTGGCGGTACGCAAGGCGGTATCGGACAAACCTTTACGCACACCATGGGTGGAGATAAAGTATTCCAAAACGCCGAAACCCTTATTGAAGTTACCGCGGACCGGCAACTCGATGATGTCGCCTGAAGGCGAGGTCACCAAACCTTTCATACCGATAATCTGAGTCAGCTGAGCCCACGAACCGCGAGCGCCGGATTCGATCATCGAATAGACCGGGCCGTCGACCGGCAAGCCGGTCTTACAGAGGTCGGTGATCTTTTCCTTGACGTCGGTCCAGGTCTCAATGACCTTGCCGTAGCGCTCGCTGTCGGTCAGCAAGCCCTCTTCGTACTGCTCCTGGATCTTGTCGACCTTGTCGTTGGCCTCGCTGATCATCTGTTCGCGCTCAGTGAAGTCGGGCAGGTCGCCCATGCCCCAGGACAAGCCGGATTTGGTGATATATTTTAACGTAACATGCTTCAATTCATCGACGAAACGCACGGTGCGTTCCTCGCCGTAATGGCGTAAGCAATCCTTGATCAGATTCTTCAGCTTGCTCTTGCCGACTACGGAGTTGACGAACTGCAATTTTTCCGGCAGTACGTCGTTGAAGAGCAGGCGTCCGATAGTGGTGCGGATCATCTCGCCGTTGACGCGGACGCGGACCAAGTCATGCATCTTCAATTCGCCCAAGCTGTAAGCCAACTCAGCTTCAAGCGCCGAGGAGAAATTCTTGAGATATTTGTCTTCCTTCTCTTCGCCCTTGATGACAGTCATATAGAAAGCGCCCCAGACGATGTCTTGAGCCGGTGCGACGATCGGATCGCCGGTCGCCGGTTTCAAGAGGTTGTGAGAGGCCAGCATCAGGTCGCGGGCTTCGGCCACAGCCTCCTTGGTCAGCGGCACATGGACGGCCATCTGGTCACCGTCGAAGTCGGCGTTGAAAGCGGTACAGACCAAAGGATGGATTT
The DNA here is from genome assembly GCA_013336275.1 of Candidatus Falkowbacteria bacterium. NCBI lineage: Bacteria > Candidatus Falkowiibacteriota > Candidatus Falkowiibacteriota bacterium. The sequence continues at coordinate 58,193 of JAAXUA010000002.1, read as the reverse complement.
GCAGGGCCTTGCCTTCGATCAAGATCGGCTTAAAAGCCTGGATACCTAGACGATGCAGGGTCGGAGCGCGGTTCAGGAAGACATAAGCCTCGGAAATGATCTTTTCCAAGATGTCCCAAACTTCGTCGTGTCCGGCTTCGATATAGCGGGAAGCGCTGCGGACATTGTGGACTATTTCTTTTTTGATCAATTGGCTGATGATAAACGGCTTGAACAGCTCGATGGCCATAGTCTTCGGCAGACCGCACTGGTCAAGATGGAGATTCGGGTTGACCACGATAACGGAACGGCCGGAGTAGTCGATACGCTTACCGAGCAAGTTCTGGCGGAAACGGCCCTGCTTGCCCTTGAGCGAATCAGCCAAGGATTTGAGCATGCGCTTCTGGCCGGTCGAAGCCACCACGGTCTTGCCATGGCGAGCCGAATTATCGATCAAAGCGTCGACCGCTTCCTGAAGCATGCGTTTCTCGTTGCGGCAGATAACTTCCGGAGCGGATAGGTCAATCAACTGTTTCAAGCGGTTATTGCGATTGATGACGCGGCGGTACAGGTCGTTCAAGTCGGAAGTGGCAAAACGTCCGCCATCGAGCGGTACCATCGGGCGCAGATCCGGCGGGATGACCGGGATGACAGTCATAATCATCCATTCCGGCCTGATGTCATTGGCCTGCAAGCTCTTCAACAGCTTCAAGCGGCGGACCAGGCGGGACTTCTTGGTCTCGTTGGCTTCAAGCATCTCCTGCTCCAGCTTCTCAATGGACTCGGCTAAGTCGATGCTGGCCAACAGGCGACGGATAGCCTCCGCGCCGATACCAGCTTCGAAGATATGGCCGTATTTCAAGCTCAAATTCTGATAGGTGCTCTCGGAGATGATGGCAAAAGGCTTCAGTTCCTTCAATTCCTTCTGGGCCTGCTCGAAGGCCTGGTTCAGAGCCTCGGTCTTCTCGTCGCGGATCTTGGTCAAGGATTCGATTTCCTCATTGATTTCCTGATCGATCTCCAGCTCGGTCTTGCCCTGCTGCAACAGCTTGGCCTTGCGGTTCTTGATCTCGTTGACCTGGTTGGCGAACTCTGATTCCAAAGACTTCTTCTTGGATTTGAATTCCTGCTTGATCTGCTCGATAGTCGCCTCCTTCAGCTCTTCGTTGACATCCATGATGATGAAGCTGGCGAAATAGACTACCTTCTCCAAAGCCTGCATCGACAGATCGAAAATCAAGCCGATCTTCGAAGAGATGCCGCGCAAAAACCAGATATGGGTTACCGGAGCCTGCAGGGTGATGTGACCCATGCGTTCGCGGCGGACGATCGAGCGGGTGACTTCCACGCCGCACTTGTCGCAGATGATGCCCTTGTAGCGGATCTTCTTGTAGCGCCCGCAGTAGCACTCCCAGTCCTTCGACGGACCGAAGATGCGCTCGCAGAACAAACCGTCCTTTTCCGGCTTCTGCGTCCTGTAATTGATCGTTTCCGGCCGAGTCACTTCGCCATGTGACCAGCCCATGATCGCGTCCGGAGAAGCGAGCTTGAGCTTGATCGCATCGAAGTCGGTCGTTTTGATAGGATTAAGCATAGTATGTCGAGTGTTATAATTAATTAATCTAGATCTTCCGATTTTTCTGCCTTTTCTGCCTTAACTTCAACTTCGATCGCTGCGGCCTCGACAGCGGCCAGACGATCATATTCCTCTTCAGCTTCTGCGGTCGTGCCCTCGCCGATCAATTCGACATCCAAAGCCAAGCCCTTGAGCTCGCGCACTAAGACGTTGAACGATTCCGGCACGTTCAGCTTGCGGATAGTCTCACCCTTGATGATGGACTCATACGCCTTGGAACGCCCTGGCACGTCGTCAGATTTGATGGTCAATATTTCCTGCAAAGTATGGGCGGCGCCGTAAGCCTCCAAAGCCCAGACTTCCATTTCACCGAAACGCTGGCCGCCGAACTGCGCCTTGCCGCCCAACGGCTGCTGGGTGATCAAGGAGTACGGACCGATCGAGCGCTGGTGGATCTTGTCCTCAACCATATGGTTGAGTTTCAACATATATTTATAGCCGACCGTAACCTTGTTGTCGTACGGTTGGCCGGTTTTGCCGTCATACAAAGTGACTTTGCCGTCGATCGGCAAGCCAGCCTTGGCCAATTCCTCGCGGATCTGGTCCTGGGTAACGCCGTTCAAAGCCGGAGTCACGGCCTTGTAACCGAGCTTGGTAGCCGCGAAGCCGAGATGGGTCTCGAGGAGCTGGCCCAGGTTCATACGGGAAACGATACCCAAAGGCGACAGGATGATGTCGACCGGGGTGCCGTCCTCGAGGTAAGGCATATCTTCAATGGAAACGATGCGGGAAATGACGCCCTTATTACCGTGGCGGCCAGCCATCTTGTCGCCGGATTGGATCTTGCGCAGATTGGCGACCGAGACCTGGATCGACTGGATGACGCCGGTGGCTAATTTGTCGCCGTCCTCACGGGAGAAGACTTTGATATCGACGACTTTGCCGTGTTCGCCGTGTTCGAGATAGAGCGATGAGTCGCGGACATCTTTGGCTTTTTCGCCGAAGATGGCACGGAGCAACTTCTCTTCTGCCGACAACTCAGTCTCGCCCTTAGGCGTGATTTTGCCGACCAGGATGTCGCCCGAAGAAACCTCGGCGCCGATGCGGATGATGCCGCGATCGTCCAAATCCTTCAATTTCTCTTCACCGATGTTCGGGATGTCGCGAGTCACGACTTCCGGACCGAGCTTGGTATCGCGGACATCGATAGTATAATCTTCGATATGGATGGATGAGAATGAGTCTTGGCTGACCATGCGTTCGGAGATGATGATAGCGTCTTCATAATTGAAGCCTTCCCAAGACATGAAAGCTACAAGCGCGTTGCGGCCCAAGGCCAATTCGCCCTGATCGATAGCCGGACCGTCGGTCAGAACCTGGCCGGCAGCGACCTTATCTCCCTTGCGGACGATCGGGCGCTGATTGATGCAGGTTGAGGCGTTAGAGCGCAAGAATTTGACCAAAGGATATTGAGTAACCTTGCCGTGCTCATCTTTGACTGAGATGGAACCGCCGTCGACCTTGACGACTGTGCCATCCTCTTCGGCGACGACGACTTGACCGGAATTGATTGCAGCGGTAGCCTCGGCGCCGGTGCCGACGACCGGAGCCTGCGGCATGACCAGCGGCACAGCCTGACGTTGCATGTTCGTACCCATCAAGGCGCGTTGTCCATCGTCGTGTTCCATGAACGGAATCAGCGAAGTGGCGATGGAGATGATCTGGTTCGGAGCAACGCCGATGAAATCGATCTTGGTCACGTCGTCAGCTGTCGGATTACCGTAGCGGCGGACTTCGAAACGCTCGACCAAAAAGTGGCCGTTCGAATCGAGCGGAGCGGTGAACGAGGTGGTAATATATTTTTCTTCCTCAAAAGCATCGAGCCAGACAATCTCGTTGGTGACTGAAGGCTTGATCGGAATCAGGACATGATGGCTGACTTTTTCACTGATCAATTTGGCCTTGGCCTCGTCGATCCGCTCTCCGGCTTTGACGACCAGCTTATTTTTGTCATCGAAAATATCTTCGCGAGCGATCTTGCCGACGGTGATTTTCGGATCATTGGTTATATCATGCAGAATGCGGCGATATGGCGTCTCGATGAAGCCATAGCTGTTCAGGCGGGCATAGCTGGCCATGTGGCCGACCAGGCCGATATTCGGACCTTCAGGAGTAGCGATCGGACAGATGCGGCCGTAGTGGGTGGCGTGCACATCGCGGACGTCGAAACCGGCGCGTTCGCGGGTCAAACCGCCGGGACCCATGGCTGACAAGCGGCGCTTGTGTTCCAACTCGGCCAACGGATTGGTCTGATCCATGAATTGCGACAGCTGAGAAGACATGAAAAATTCCTTGACCACACTGATGACTGGGCGGGCATTGATGAGCTTGTTCGGGGTCAGGGTGTCCATATCCATGGTGGACATGCGGTCCTTGATAATACGCTCCATGCGGGCCAAACCGACGCGGAACTTGTTCTGAATCAATTCGCCGATCGCACGGACACGGCGGTTGCCCAAGTGGTCGATATCATCTTCCTTGTCCTGGGAAACGTTCAAACGGATGACCTCTTTGACGATCTCAACCAAGTCCTCGCGGCGCAAGATGCGAGTTTCCTTATTATTAGGAATGTCGAAGGCGAATTTGCGGTTCAATTTGTAGCGGCCGACACGGTCGAAGTCATAACGGTCGAAACGGAAGAACATCGAGTGGATCAGCTGGCGGGCATTCTCAGTAGTAGCCAGGTCGCCTGGGCGGATACGCTTGTAAACTTCCTTCAAGCCTTCGGCTTCGCTCTTGGCGATGTCCTTGGAAATGGTCGCATCGATATATTCCTGGCCGCCAGTCGGCAGGTTCTTGAATAACTCCAAAATTTCCTCGTCAGTGCCATAGCCGAAGGAGCGCAGCAAAGAAGAGACTGCCACTTTGCGCTTGCGGTCGATGCGGACCCAGATCACGCCATTGACGTCGGTCTCTATTTCCAGCCAGGCACCGCGATTAGGGATGACCTTGGCACCGTAATATTTTTTGCCCTTGATGAACTCTGAAGAGAAGATAACACCGGCCGAACGGATCAGCTGGGAAACCACGACGCGCTCGATGCCGTTGATAATGAAAGTGCCGCGCTTGGTCATTAACGGGAAGTCACCCAAGAAAACCTCCTGGGAAGTGGTATGGTTGGTCTTCTTGTTGACCAAGCGGACTTTAACGCGCAATGGGGCTTCGTAAGAGATATTTTTGGCACGGCTCTCAACCTCGTTGAATTTGCATTCATCAAGATAAAAATCATCGAAATATAACTCGAGGTCGCGGCCGATGAAGTCGGTGACCGGAGAAATCTCGTCAAAAAGATCCGGCAAACCTTCTTTCAGGAACCAATCATATGAATCCTTTTGGATCTCGATCAAATCAGGCATTGGCAACGCTTCACGGTAACCCTCGAAGTGTTTGCGCAGGCCGAGACTCGCTGGTCTCGCTTCGATAGTTTTATTGGACATAAAAAAATCTCAAGTTTAGTTACTCTTGAGTTATATTAATTGATATTTAATTTACCTTGGAAAGATAGCCACTCTATTTTTAGAAATTTAACGCACGGGGAGAAAATTATTAAATATTCGGCCCTTGTATGCAAGCCGATAATTATCTAACTTTAGCACAATAAAAAGGAGAGGCGGTCAGTCAAAAAAATAAAAAAACGGTATTCGATATCACAACTCTGTGACAGTGTTCCGTTTTCTTCTAAAAACTATCTAATAGTTTTAAATGTTAAGTATTTTGAGACTTTATTATCTTAACAACCTTGGGCGAAGTTGTCAAGAGTAGATGCAAAAAAAATAAAACCTGGCAAGATTTGCCATTTTTTATTTAATATTAGCTTATTTTACCCAAAATATCGTCAGACAAAATTCAAGAAGGTCCACAACTTATCAACAGCCGATAACCGTGTCAAATACCGAGCTTGGCTAGCTCTTCCCTAACGACTTTCCGGTCGTCCCAAACCTCGATTTTGCCATGCGGACCGACTATGCCCTGTTCTGAGCCTTTGCCCGTAATAAGCACTATATCGCCTGCTTGAGCCAGGCCAAGAGCTTTGGCGATGGCCTGTCGGCGGTCCATAATCTTGAAAAGGTCCTCGTTCAAGACTTTTCCGGCCTTTTCCGCTCCGACGATCACCTGGTCGACAATTATCTCCGGATTCTCATCGTAAGGATCCTCATTGGTAACGATGACCGTATCTGCCCTTTCTCCGGCTATTCTCCCTAAAATCGGCCGTCTTGAAGTATCCCGGCCGCCGCCAGCCGAACCCAACACGTGCAGCTTGCGCTGATGCGGGATGGCCTCGATAGTCTCATAAAGCTTGCTGACTGCATTAGGCTCGAAGGCATAATCGACAATTACGGCGAAATCCTGACCTGCATCGATGCGTTCAAGCCGGCCGGGAACCCCGAGGATTGTTTCAAGCGCGGCCCTGATGCGTCCCAACTCTTTGCCCTGGTCCATAGCTACCGCGATGGCGGTCATGGCGTTTGTGGCGTTGAATTCCCCCAGCAATTTCAAGCGGAATTTCGTATCATTGACGGCGAAGTTTAGTCCTGACTGAGTGTTGATTATGTGGTCATAGGTCAAGACGGAAAGCTCGCGGCTGGAACTGTATTTGCGCCGGCTGAAACCCCACTTGCTTTCCGACCAGAATCCGCCGAAATAATCCACATGCTCATCGTCAAGATTAAGAATGATGGTCTTTTTGACGCGCTGCAGGTCAAGCTTCTTGATCGAGGTTTCGGCCAAGCTGACCCGCTTCTGTTCGTCGATATATTTAGTCTTGCAGCTCTTCAGATGGGAGAACAGCCGCCCCTTGGCCTGCTTATAATTTTCGAAGCCGCCATGCGATTCGATGTGTTCCGGGTAAAGGCCGGTAAAAACCAGGATGTCGTAATTAATGAAACGATGGCGGAACTGACGAATACCCTCAGAGGTTGTCTCGACGATCGCATACTGGCAGCCGTTCTCGACCATCTTGGCCAAAATCGCTTGAGTGAAGAATCGCCCGGGCATCGTCATTTTCTTATCGTTGAGCCACTCCCGTTGGCCATCGTTGAACATGGCCGTTGAAGTGTAACCGACTTTGTAGCCCAAGGCGGCAAGCGTCTTGGCGATCAAAAAAGTGCTGGTGGTTTTACCGGTGGTCCCAGTAACACCGATGACTATTAATTTATTCGATGGGGCACGATAGGCGACCGATGCTAACCAGCTCATTGCGTAATGGTAGCTCGGCTGGAGCGACTTGAACAGTTTTTTGGGAATCGCGCGTTTTATGATATTTAAAATTGTATTCATGATGATAATTTAATTGCTTCTGAACAATACCAGCTCTGCTGCTCGTCTTCTAATTACAAAAACCCTGTGCTAAAAACTTCTGCGCACTTGTCTCACCATTTTGTAGATGGCATACCAGCCTTGGTCGAACACGAGGTCGAAAGTTCCGGGATACTCGATCTCCGTGCCACCGAAGCCTTGCTTGAACTTGGTTACGCCGGGCCACTTCTTCTCATCAGCGCCATGCAGGTCGTAATAGCTCAGACCCTGCGCTTTAGCCATCAATATAGTCTGCCACTGCAAGGCATAGGGTGCCATGACATTGCGCTCGTCATTGGCCGAGCCGCCATGGAGATACGTCGCGGTATCGCCGAAAAACGAGACGATACTGGCAGCAATCGCTTTGCCTCGATATTCGGCAAAGAGCAGCTTCAAAAAATCGCTTGGCAGGTCGAGCATCTCTTGGTAGTAGCTCCGTCCATGCGGCCGGAACTTATCTCGTCCAGTAGTCTGATCCAACAAGGTCCAAAATTCCTCGAATCGCTCCTTGCCGGCCTCAACCACCTTAATGCCTTTCTTCTCCGCTAATTTGATATTATAACGGGTCTTCTGATGCATATTCTTCAAGATTTCTTCAGGCTCGCCAGAGATGTCTACGATCAATGTCTTGCTCGGCTGCACATCGGTCGTCTTGAAGAACGGACGATCGCCAGCCAGCCGCTGCATCTCGTTGTGACAGTCGAAATAAGGATCGAAGCGCATGAACATGACCATCTCATCTTTGGCAATACGCTCGATTTCCGCATAAAGCAGCCGCGCAGCCTCTTCGTGCCAGACTGCGTCGGCGAAAATCGGACCGCGGCCGCAATAGAAATAACTCTTGCCCATGGGCAGGTCCTTCTTAATGACCTTGGCTGAGGCCACCAGCTGGCCGGCATCCTCAACTGCGATACGCCAGACATTGCCGCTGACATCTTTTTGGAACTCGCCCCACTCCCATGACTGGATGAACTGGCTATTCTTTTGGCCGCCGACGAAATCGTCAAGCTGCTTCTTGTCGGAAACGTGTACGATATTCATAGAATTGTTTTATTTGCCTAAGGTTTTTAATGCCGCCCTGATGCGCTCGCTGGAATTCTTCAATGACGGATCGATCTCGCGCAATGCTTCGCGCGCTTGCTGTAGGCTGTACCCCAAAGCCAACAAGGCATCGATCTCGTCGCTTTGCGCCATGCCTGACGATGAGCCGCCGCCAGCGATCATTTCTCCGGTGCCGATCGCCGCAACCTTGTCGCGCAGCTCGAGCACGATGCGCTCGGCAGTCTTGCGGCCGATGCCGGAGACCTTCGTCAGAATCGACGAATCTCCGCGCGCTATAGTCACCTTGAGCTCCTCGGTCTTGGCGACCGACAAGATGCCCAAGGCAGATTTCGGACCGACGCCCGAAATAGACAAAAGCAGCTCGAACATCTCCAGCTCTTCCAAACCCTTAAAACCATAAAGGTCTAACGCATCTTCCTTGATGTATTGATGGGTGTACAGCTCGATTGGCTGCCCGGCAACAAACTCTGAGAACAGTGTCTGATTGACGAATACCTGGTAGCCGACATCAGCCACTACCACGATGAAATAATTCTTATGCTTGCCTTTGAGTTGTCCTTTCAAATATGAAATCATCTTTACGCGTTATGCTCCTGCCTGCCGGCAGGTTATGCGATTTTAAACCCTTCTTCTCAAAACACTGAACTCCGGCACGTCCCTCTTAAAATCAAGAAGCGCCATCCTTCCCTGGCCGCCATGGGCTGATTCTAAGGGTTCGCCCGTTTCCGCATCAATAATCCTATCCACCTTTTTCCTTATTATATCATACCCGGGCAAAAGCGCCTCAATCTGGTCTCCAACCCGCAAAGCATTATGTATTTTGACTAAAGTAAGTCCATTTTTTGAACCAATGACTTGGCCGCAAAACTCCCAAGCACATTCATTATGAGAATTTGCAAGATTCTGAGCACTCTTGCCCTCGCCAAACATAAACCCCTCGGTATAGCCGCGATGGACCAATTTTTCTTCCAGTTCTTTGAATAGCTTCTTGGCCAGAAGCTTTTGCGCCCGGTCATCCGTTTTACCACTTGATAATTCATCAATGGCCTTACGATAGGCGCCGACGACGGCCGCCAGATAATAAGCGCTCTTGGCTCGCCCCTCGATCTTGAGAGAATCCAGGCCGCTGGCCATCAATTCAGGCATGCGCTTCATCAAACACATGTCATTGGAATTCAGGATATAGGAACCATGCTGCTCCTCGACTAATTCGAATTCCGAATCGTGCCCATCCGGCTTGATGGCGATACTAGCCGAACCGTAATTCCAGCGGCACGGCTGGACGCAGTCTCCCAGATTGCCGCTGCGGCCAACCAGAAATTTCGAAAGGAAGCAGCGCCCGGAATAGGCCATGCACATGGCGCCATGGATGAAAGTTTCCAGCTCCAGCTTCGGCACGGCCTTTTTTATCGAAAGGATATCTTCATAAGCGACTTCCCGGCCCAAGATGACGCGCTTGACTCCGCTTTTCCACCAAAACTCAGCCGCTGACGAATTCGTGCAGTTAGCCTGGGTCGAGAGGTGGATTTCCGCCTCCGGCCACTGCTTCTTGATCATGCTGATTACTCCCGGGTCGGACACGATCAGCGCATCGGGCTTGATCTTCTTAAGCTCTTTCAAATATCCCGGCAATTTAGCCAGATGCTCGTTATGGGCGAAGATATTGATCGTCACATAGACTTTCTTGCCCCGTTCGCGAGCATACTCGACAGCTTCTTTCAGGCTGGCCAAAGTGAAGTCATTGATACGCGTACGCAGGGAAAAGTCCGGAATGCCGGCATAAACAGCATCCGCTCCGAAAGCGAACGCAGTCTTCATCTTTTCCAGATTGCCCGCCGGTGCCAACAGCTCCGGTTTTCTGATACTATTTTTCTTCATCTTTTTTTTCTAATTCCTCTAATTTCGCCCTGGCTCTTACGCAGCATTCGGACTGCGATTTGAGAATCGTCTTAATCGCGTCATCAACCGGGTTGTTGCGCTTTTTCGGTTTCAGTTTTTCCTGCAGTTCCTTATTGCTCATGGTCCCGTTTCTTGATTTCATAACCCTCGAAATAATCATCCGTATCGGATAACACCTTGGCCACTTCATATCTGCCCTTGGTGAATATTTTACCGTCTCGAACGAAGTGCGTGACTTCCTTGATGATCACACTGGCCTTGGGCAGTGATAATTTTTCTCCACCCTTGGTCTCGCGCAGCGGCAGTTCGCCGAACAGCCAGTAAAGCCGCTGGTCTGATTTCAAAAAATCATATACCGCGCCCTCGGTTAGCTGCTCAGGCAGGCACTCCGCCTCGAGCCGCCTGCCTGCTCGATATTCTGAAATGTCGCGCAAGCAAAGGTCAGGATTGAATTCGACTCTGATTCCCATATGTTTATGCCTGATAAAATGCAATATATGACTGGTAGGCCGAGTAGATGTCGGCTTTCGAAGCGATTTCCATCGGGGCGTGCATATTCATCAAGGCCACGCCGATATCGATGACCTCCATATTGCGTTCGGCCAAAAACTTGGCGATCGTGCCGCCGCCGCCCTCGTCGACTTTTCCGAGACCCGCAGTCTGCCAAATCACCTTGTTCTTATTAAAAATGGTGCGCAAGCGCTGGACGAACTCGGCGCTAGCCTCGGTCGTGCCGTATTTGCCGCCATAGCCGGTGTGCCGCTCAACCGCCACGCCGCAGCCGATCTTGGCTACGTTCATCGGGTCGTGGACGCTCTTGTAGTCCGGGTCGTAACCGGCCGTCACATCGCTCGAAAGCGCCTCACTCTTCTCCATTACCTGATAAACCTCGCGCATAGTGCCCTTCTTGCCGGTTTTTTCCAGGAGCTCGGCCACCAGGCTTTCGATAAATATCGATTTAGCCCCGGTCGTGCCATCAGAACCGATCTCCTCGCGATCGACCCACAGGCAGACCTGAGTCCGTTTGCCCGCTTTGCTCTTGAACAACGCAGCCAACGAAGCGTAGGCACAGACACGGTCATCCTGGCCGAAGGCGGCAACGAATGAACGGTCAAAGCCCAGGTCGCGCGCCTTGGCCTCAGGCATGGCCTCGATTTCGGCGCTGAAAAAATCTTCGCCTATAATCCCGTATTCCTTGTTCAGATGTTCCATGATCGCCAATTTGACCTTGGCCTTAACCTTGTCATCTTTGACCGGCAAAGAACCGACTAAAATATTCAGCTCTTCACCCGCCACGGCTTCATCAATGCTCTTTTTCGCCTGGCTCTTGCCCAAATGGGGCAGCAAGTCGGTAATCATGAAAATCGGATCGCTCTCTTTTTCGCCGATCTTGATTTCAACCTTTTTGCCGCTCGCCAAAACGACCGTGCCGTGCAAGGCTAAAGGCGTGGTGGGCCAATGGTATTTCTTGATCCCGCCGTAATAGTGGGTCTTGAAAAAAGCCATCGCCTCATCTTCGTAAAGCGGGTTGACCTTCAAATCAAGATGCGGCGAATCGATGTGAGACATCACCAAGCTGAAACCGTCTTCGACCATATCTTTGCCAACCACTACGAGCGCCAAAGTCTTATTCTTGTTCACTGCGTAGACTTTGTCTCCGGCTTTGAGCTTGCCAGACTTGTCCAAAGCCTTGAAGCCGGCCTTTTCAGCCAAACGGACGCCAGCCTTGACCGACTCGCGCGCGGTCTTAGCCTCATCTAAAAACTTCTTATACCCTTCAGAAAAATTCATTGCTTCTTTGGTCTGCTTTTCGTCCCAAACCTCCCAAGCATTTCTCTTTTCGAAGAATAATTCCTTTTCCATTTTTTGATAATCTGTTTTTGGCATATTATTTTATCTATTATTTGTTAATATCTTTGCGCTAGTCCGGCTTTCAACATCATTTTTATCGCGCATACGTACCCGTCTAAGTGATAAAAATGATGTTGAAAGCCGGACCTACGAAGATTATTTATAATAACTTTCCTAGTTAAATCATAACCAACTCTTTTTGAACATCGGTCGTTATGATGAGTTCCAATTTGTCGTCTATATAGAAATCGATTTCCGAGCGCACGCCGAACCTATTTTCCAGATAGACCCCTGGTTCGATGGTGTAAGCCAGATTCTTGATCAAGGGGCGCTCGCTTTTCCAGTTGAGCCCGAATTCCTTGCCGTGAGGCGAATCGAAACCCAAGCTATGCCCGGTGGTGTGGAGAAATTTATCGCCGTAACCAGCGGTCGCAATCACCTTGCGCACCTCATCGTCGACCATCTTGCCGGTCGGCATCTGTCCCTTTTTCAAATTTCTCCTAATCAGCTTCAAACCGGCATCCCTGGCCTTGATCACTAAAACGTATACGGCCGCAATCTCTGAGGCTGGTGAATCTCCATAGTAAGCCATCCAGGTGATATCTGCAAATGGCGCGTCATCCTTATCCAGCCTGGCCCAAAGGTCGATCATAATCAGCGACTCCGGTTCTAGCTGCTTACACTCTTTGGTCGGATAATAGTGGACGAAAGACGTATTCGTATCAAAGGCAACAATCGCGCTGTCGCGATCAGTCACTAAGCCGTTACGGACGAACTGTTCGACGATGTGCTGCTGCACCTCATACTCGCTGACATCGCGTCTGCTCGCGATCAATGAAAATGAGCTATCCTTTATCTGGCAGAGCAGCCTGGCGGCCTGGGCGTGGTCGGTTATTTTCTCTTGATTCCACATAACCCTTAAACCCCCTGGCTTCGCAGAGCTTTGATGCGCTCTTCGACCGGCGGATGAGTCATGAACAATTTCGAGAACCAGCCGATTGCCGCCTCGCCTTTGAGCGGCGTAACGATGTACATGTGAGCCGTGGCCCGGTTGGCCACTTCTAGCGGCTCCTGGTCGGCAGATATCTTTTCCAGTGCTCGAGCCAAACCTTCCGGATAGCGGGTCAAAAGCGCACCGTCAGCATCAGCCAAAAACTCACGCTTGCGCGAGATGGCAAACTGCATCATATAGGCGAAAATCGGAGCCAGAATCGACAAAACGATTGCCAGCACCGTAATGATCAGGGTAATGCGGCCGTCACGATTGTCGCTGTCTGATTTGCTGTGACCGAAAAATGACCAGTGCCTGAACCAATCGGCTAATAGGACTACTACGCCGACCAAGACCGTGACGACCGTGGAAATCAGGATGTCACGGTTGCCGATGTGCGACAGCTCATGGGCGATTACGCCCTCAAGTTCAGCCTTGTCCAACTTCTGAAGCAAACCGACAGTCACGGCCACGACCGCGTGCTCCGGGTCGCGCCCGGTTGCAAAGGCATTAGGCGCCGTATCGTCGATGATGTATATCTTCGGCAACGGTAACCCGGCCGTAATGCAGAGATTCTCCACCAGATGATAAAGCTCCCGGTTGGAGTCGTGGTCGATTTCCTTGGCTCCGCTCATGGCTAGAACGATCTTGTCGCTCCACCAATAGCTGACGAATGACGAGACTACGCTGAAGGCAACCGCGATATAGAGGATGATCGAATCGTTCATGGCCTGACTGAAGACATAGCCTACCAGCATGATGAATATCAAGAAACCAGTCATCAAGAACCAGGTCTTGCGAGCATTCGAATCGGCATTGTTATAGATTGTTGGCATATATTGAATTTATTTTAAAAAATTTCCAGGCAGATAATTATTGCTACCCATCTTTCGGAAATAATTTTTATCGCGCATACGGATTCGTAGCTATTTTCCCGCAATATAATCATAATCAATATTATTTTGCGGGAAAATGCACAGATATCCGTCTAAGCAGGAGAAATTATTTCCGAAAGATAAGCTTACCAGCTACCGCCTCCGCCTCCGCCGAAACCGCCACCCGAGTGGCCGCCGCCGGACAAGCCACTGTGGCTGCTGGCCGCCGTTCCAGAGGAGGCGAAACCGCCGCCGAAAGAGGAAAGGCTCTGAGCGAAAATGACCGGTGCGAAAGGGCGGACCGGGTCATTGTACCAAGACGGACTCTGCTGATAAATGCCCTCGAATTTCTTCGCCCACTGCTCTGTCACGTCCAGGGCGATAGCGTACGGGAGAAGCTTCTCGAATTGAGCAGGGTCCTTTTCCGGTGCGTTATGGAACTCTAGCCGGTCCTTCTCAGCCACAGACAGATACATCTTAAGTCCGAGCAAGTGCTCTTTGGCTTCCACCCCGGCCAAAGTCTTGACCGGCATGAAATAACCGAAGGCCATCACGATAATGCCCGCCGGAAATAATCCGAACAAGCCGATGAAAACTCCCAAAAGCATCAACCCGCCGATACCCATATAGTTATTCCTGACTTTCTCCGGATTTGCGGGGAAGAAACCGAGAGCGACCACTTCTTCATTGACTTCTTTATCAAGGGCATCGATTTCCGAAACCCTCTTATTCGCTAAGCTGCTCAGCTTGACTGAATCGCCGCCCTTGAACAGCATCTGCATCAATGACTGCTGATATTTCTTCAGTCCTGCGTCCTCAGACTTCAGTCTGACCAGCTCGAAATCTTCGTTAGTGACGAAAAGCACAGTGCTTTGCAGGCGATTAATTTTCAGATAACCCTTTATCGCCAGATTTATGATTTCCCCCGAATAGGCATCCATGGTCGTGGCGTCATCAACGATGACACCGACCAGCGATGGGCTGATATTCGCTGGTGCATCATACTGCGGGATTATTGTTCCGACTTTAGGATCGCGGCCGAAACGCCGCCAGCGCCGATACATAACGACAAAAGCGACAATCGGAGCCAATATATTAAGAATAACGTAAATGACAACCAAAATTCCCAAAATCGCTAACGGCTTCGATTCAGCCCCAGGCACCTGCTCGATATAACTGACTAAACCCTTAGGAAAGCCTATGACGGCGGTCATTCCCTGCCCGGCTTGAAGACCGGCGCTGGAGTAACTGGCAGACGGCTCGCCGGAAAGATCCAAGGCCGAGCCGCACTTGTCCTTGCTCCCGGCCTTTCCGTAATAGCAATAGGTCGATAGCAGGCTGCTCGAAGCAGCGCCGGCTACCGAAATCTTCGCGCTAGCTAACGCGATCGGCACTTGCCAATCGTTGCCGGTCACATTCCAATAAAGTTCGTCATGGTCATCGAAATAATTGATCGCGCCAGCGACACGGTATCTGATGCGGTAGGTCTTAAGTCCGGTAACGGTCACATCGGGGTTGCCGATCTTAATCTTTTTCAGGCTGCCCGTTCGCGTCTCGGAAAAAAGCTGAGCTGCGCCCTTTTCATCCGTAACCGAAACTCCGGATATATCGACCTCCCGGCTGCCGCCATCAGTCTTATACGAGACTGGGAGATCGCGGAATATGCCGTGCCTGGAGGCCGCACCGAAATCATAAGCGATCACTTCAACCACATCAAGGCTGGCATCGCCATTGATGGTAATGTCGGAGCTGAAGGTTTTGATCTGTTCGCTGGCAGATGCTGGATATTGAGGCAAGAATAATGCCGCTACCGCCAAGAATGCCGCAAAACCGAGCTTGATGGTTAGACGCATGAGCTTCGAAGCTAATTATTACGCTCCGGCGCCCGATCGATCGGGCGCCGTCAGCCTGACAATTATCTTAGAATTTGACTTGGACGTTTGCCTTCTCCTCGGCTGCTGCCTCAAAGAAATCACGGGCAGTGAAACCGAGCTTCTGGGCGAACATATTGGTCGGGAAGACCTGGATCTTGGTGTTAAGATCGCGAACATTGCCATTGTAGAAACGGCGAGCGGCTTGGACCTTGTCTTCTGTGTCAGTCAGCTCACGCTGCAGTTCCAAGAAATTCTGGTTAGCCTTCAAGTCCGGATAAGCCTCTGATAAGGCAAAAACGCTCTTCAGTGCTCCGGTGAGCATGTTCTCGCTTTCTGCCAATCCCTTTGCATCGCCCTTTTCTTGGGCGGCCATGGCCACATTGCGAGCCTTGATAACGTTATCCAGGGTTGTCTGCTCATGAGTGGCATAGCCCTTGACCGTCTCAACCAAGTTCGGGATCAAGTCGTGGCGGCGCTTAAGCTGCACGTCAATGTCGCTCCAGGCTTCATCGGTACGGTTCTTCAAACGGATTAACCCGTTGTACACGGCAATGAGATAGATGGCGGCTAAGGCCACGATGCCGAGCACGATCCAAAGTGCTGTCATATGTTTGTGTTTTAAGTGGGGTATCGATTGCTTATCGAAATCGGCACCCCGTTAATAAGATTATTTGATTTTAAAAATCACATCAACCTTCATGCCTCGCGCCTTATTGGCATAATAGCCGGTTATCAGGGAAACGACGGAGAAGAGGCCCGATTCATTCTGATGTTCTCTCAACAGCGCTTCTATCCTTAGCTCGCGTGGTACCTCGACGCTTATCCTGTCCGGGGCATCAAGCCTGGTTTTGGCGTGCGCCACCACGACTGGTCCATAAACTTCGTCAACCTCAGCCAAGACATCGCCCGGCCGGGCCAGCTTTAGCAGCTTCTCGTTCTCTTCTTCATCCCGCCCGACAACGATCAAAACGTTCTCTCCTCTCAGCTTCAACCAGAAACTGCGTCCAAGCTTGATGAAAGCGACGTCCTCGCCGGTGCAATCGGGCCAATTGATAATCATCTCTTTCAACTTCTGCCCGAACACCGGGTCGGTTAACAAACAGCCGCCTGCAGGGCTAGGGTAGTCGACCAATCCGTACTGCGCCGCCAATTCGACTTGGCGGTGGCGGGAGCGTCCGTTGATATCCAACAATTTATCCCGATCGACCTTGCCTTCTTTTTCTGTAATAGTCTCTGTCAGCAGTTTGGCTGACAGGGGGCGGAGCAGGCGATCACCGACGCCGGAATAATCAGCCACTATATTCAAAGCCCGCCTATTCTGCGACATTGGCCGCTGGCCCAAAACCTCGCCCGTGGCAATAAAATCATATTCCTGCGCGACAGCCTTGATTGAATTATCAGGATAGACCAAGACCATCTCTTTGCCTTCCATTATTTCCTTGGCTTCACGCAGCATCATGGCGTGGCAGTCGATACAAGGATTCATGTTCTTACCATAACCGTGCTTCGGCTGTTTGACCATCTCCAGGTGTTTGGCCGCGAAATTGGTCGGAATCAACGGAATACCCAACTGCTTGGCCGCTTTCATGCCGCGCTCAGCGCCGAAAAAATTACTGATGAAAGTTACGCCAACTACCTCGACGCCCTGCTCGATCAGTGTCCGCGCCGCCAGCATTGAATCAAGGCCTCCGGATAACAATACGATTGCTTTCGACATTTAAATTTTCTTAATGCCTAGCCAAACGGGTTCGCCGTTAGCTTTGACTTCCTTTTCTGAATCAATATCCGTAGCACGCTCTTCTTTTATCACGTCAGCCAAGACATCTTTAGCCAGAGCATCGCCCAGTTCGCCAATCACTTTCTTCACCAGCGGTTTCGGAAAATCGGAATCAACAGCGCTCCAGTAGACCGCTATCCTGTCCTGAATAGTCAAACCGGCATTCTTGCGCATAGCGTTGATGAAGCGCACCAATTCTCGCTTGACGCCATCCATTAGCAGCTCTTCGCTCATTTCCGTCCCCAATTCGTTCGCGCCGAATCGCACTTCCAAGACATTCAATTCATCCTTGATAATCTCAACGTATTCGGCTGACAGTTCCTTTGCCAAGTCGGTCGAGTAATGTGGTAACGCCTGACGAATCTTGATACCGGCCTCGTCGCGCTTGGCTAACCCGGCCTCGACGATTTTCCTGATCGCCTCCATCTGCCCAAGTACGGCCTTATCGGTGGTGCCTGGTTTCGGCCAACTTTCAAGATGGACGGACTTGCTATCATTGCCGAAATTATTGCCAGTCACTTTCTGCCAGACTTGCTCGGCAATGAACGGCATGAACGGCGACATGACTTTGGCGAGTTCCGCCAAGACAAATCCGGTGGTCGCCAAGGCGGCCTGCTTGTCCGCCTCGTCTTCTCCCTTGAAGCGATCGCGCGAGCGGCGGATATACCAAGTCGACAGTTCGTTGATAAAATCGCCGATCGGGCGCACCGAACGCGGCAGGTCATAGGCATTCATATTCTTGGTCACTTCTTCGATCAATTCATCCAGCTTAGCCAATATCCACTGATCCAAAACGTTGCCAGATTCGTTACGCGTTACGCCTTCCGAGTCACGAGATTCTGCGGCATACATCTCATAAAACTTATAAACATTCCACAGGATCATGATATTTTTCCTGAACAGGTCCTTGACCTCGTTCTCATTGAAGAACAGGTTTTCAGCATGCATGACCGTCGAGCCCATCAGATAGGCCCGCAATGCATCAGCGCCGAATTCATTGATGACTTTGTACGGGTCAGGATAATTCTTCTTTGATTTGCTCATCTTTTCTCCCTTCTCGTTCAAAATAACGCCGGTGGTGATGACGTTCTCAAAGCTGTGGCTGTCGAACAAGCCGGTTGAGATGGCATGCATCACGTAGAACCAGGCCCGGGTCTGCGAGATATACTCGCTGATGAACTGGGCCGGGAAATTGTCCTTGAATTTCTGTTCGTTCTCGAACGGATAATGCATCTGGGCGAACGGCATCGAACCGGACTCGACCCAGCAATCGAACACTTCCTTGATGCGTTTCATCTCATGGCTGCATTTCGAGCATTTCCAAGCGAGGTGGTCGATGTTGTGATTATGGATATCGCTGATTTCCGAAGCGCCGCTTTTCTGTTCTAGCTCTTCGACGCTGCCTACCACTTCCATCTCGCCGCACTCCTCACAGCGCCAGATCGGAATCGGCGTAGCGAAATAGCGGTTGCGCGAAATATTCCAGTCCGGCGCCTGCTCGATGCCCTTGGCGAAGCGGCCATCCTTGAGATGCTCCGGGTACCAATTGACCTTCTGGTTGTTCTCGAGCATCTTCCCTCTAATCTTGGCGATATTCAAAAACCAAGCCGGAATGGCGTTATAGAACAAGGCCGTGTCACAGCGATGGCAGTGCGGATACGAGTGCGACACTTTGACATTGGCAAACACCGAACCGCGTTCGGTCAACTTATTGATAATCAACTCATTGGCTTTCTTGAAATACAAACCGGTAAACTCAGGCACGGTCTGGGTGAAGTGTCCTTTCTCGTCCAAGGTCGGGATGATCGGCAATTCGAATTTCTGACCCAGCTTGTAGTCGTCTTCGCCATAGACCGGAGCGATGTGGACGATGCCGGTGCCGTCGTCAGTGGTCACGAAATCTCCCGGCACGACATAATAGGCCTTTTTGGATTGTTCTTCTTCTGGCAATAGAATGTCCAAAAGCGGCTCATACTCCAAGCCGAGCAGCTCGGCGCCTTTTAGAGCTTTAACTATCTTAGCTTCCTTGTCTTTGAATACTTCGCTTAAACGCTCTTTGGCCAAAATGTAAGTTGAGCCATCTTCAACGATTACGTAGTCGATATTTTCTCCCACCGCCAAAGCGACGTTGCTCGGCAAGGTCCAGGGCGTAGTCGTCCAAGCCATCACATACACATCGCCGTCGAGCCCTAATTTTTCCTTGGCGTTAATCGCTTTGAATTTTACATAAAGAGTCGAGTCGGTCACGTCCTTATAGCTGTTGTCCATGGCGACCTCGAAGTTCGAGATCGGGGTTTCGCAGCGCGGGCAATACAAGAGGACTTTGCGGCCTTCGTAAATCAGGTCCTTGTTCCACAATTCCTTGAAGCCCCACCAGACAGACTCCATGAAGGTCGTATCCATGGTCTTGTAGGAATTCTTGAAATCGACCCAGCGGCCGATGCGCCGCACCATGCCGTCCCAAATATCAGCGTATTCCAAAACGCGAGAGCGGCAGGCTTCGTTGAAAACAGCTACGCCCATTTCTTCGATCTGCTTCTTGCCGCTGATCTTCATGTCAGCCTCGATGATATTCTCGATCGGCAAACCATGACAATCCCAGCCCCAGCGCCGCTCGACACGGTAACCCTGCATCGTCCAATAACGCGGGACGACGTCTTTGGAAACGCTCGACAATATGTGGCCATAGTGCGGTTCGCCGGTGCCGAAAGGCGGGCCGTCATAAAAGACGTAGTCGCCCTGGGGCGCCTCACGCTCGACCGATTGCTCGAAAATTTTAGCCTTATCCCAAAAAGTTAAGACCTCTTCTTCCATCTGTTGGAACTGGTTAGCTCCCTGCGGGTTGGTGGTTGGTTCTGACATATTAATAAATAGAAGGCCTAGCCCTCGGCTAAGCCCCTTTTTTGCCTTGATTATAGCTATAATTTAACCTAATTTAAGCTATTTGTCAAAAAAAAGCCCACTGGTGTGTGGGCTCTCCGAATAAGTCGGATAGTTAAGGTGCGTTTGGTCTTTAAACCACGAAAACTGATGGGCTACCCAGGAAAGTTTCTTGATAACTTACCTAACATTAGGTCATTTCTTGTCAGCCTACTCCTTGAAGGCGTTTTCCAAGAAATTCATGGGGCTATCGACGGCAGCAACGGTCACGATCAGGTGCGTCCTTCCCTTGTTGGCCAAGAGAGTAAAGGCCGCTTCGCATTCGCCGAAGATCCTGACGCAGACATCACAGTCGGTCTGTTTGGCGTCCAGCGCCAAGATGGAAATCTTGTTTCTGGCGTCAGCATCGAACTGCAGGGACAAGGCGTGTTTGGTCTTGACGTAATCGACGTAGCCATCGATCGAGGCCTGATGTTCTTTGTCTGCTGCTACCAGTCGCAATGCTTCCTCCTGCCGCTCAGCATAGCCATCATTCAGCGCATTGATGAATTCCAACGGCTCGATGGTCCCGTCAATCATGGGCAGGGTGAAGGTCAACTTCGTTACCGGCGTCTCGGAGAGGTGGGTTTCATAAACGCCGATGGTTGCCTCGAATGCGGCCAACAGCCCCCTGGCACCGGTGCCTTCGGATACGGCCAGTTTGGCGATGTGACGCAGGACGCCATCTTCGAAATCGACATCGACGCCGTATGACTCCATTACTTCGCTGAAGTGCATGATGATGGGTGCCTCCGGATTGCGAAGGATGGTGAACAGCTGTTCTTCGGTCAGCTCGTCCAGCATAACCCTTACCGGTACGCGGCCGAGGAGCTCCGGTTCCATACCGAAACTCTTCAGGTCTTCGTTGGTCGTCTTGCGCAAAAGGTCCTTGTTATCGGACTTGCGACGGATTTCGGCGCCGAAACCGAGCTGTTTCTGGGTCAACCTTTTGCCGACTATTTCCTCAAGCCCGGGGAAAGCGCCAGCGAAGACGAACAGGATGTTCTTGGTACTGATGGTCTGAGGCGGTATTTCCTTGCCCTCGCTTGCCAGCTTGTAGGCCCGGACAATCTGCTCGACGTCCGGCTTCTCTTTCAGCGAGACTTCAGCGTCCTCGATCAGCGTCAGCAAAGCTTGCTGGACGCCGCGGCGGGAAACGTCAGGACCGATCGAGCCGTTGCTCGAGGCGATCTTGTCGACCTCGTCGATGAAGACGATGCCGAACTGGGCTAAGGCGACATCTGTCTGTCCGTCTTTCAGCTTGGTTTTGCGTGCCAAGTCCCGGATGATGTCCTCGACATCGCCGCCGACATACCCCGCTTCGGTGAACTTGGTAGCATCGACCTTGACGAAGGGCACGCCGACGATCTTGGCGATCAGCTTCAAGAGGAAAGATTTGCCAGAACCGGTCGGTCCGACCAGCAGGATGTTCGACTTGATGCGATCGACATCGTCCATCGGGTTAGAACCCTTGGCCAGCCGCGAACGTACGGCGTTGTAGTGGCCGCAGATCTTGGTGGCCAGGATCCGCAGCGCTTGTTCCTGTCCGATGACCTTCTTCTCGAGCTGGGAAATCAGTTCTGCCGGCCTCATGGTGAAGTTAGCGATGAAATCGCTATCTGCGCGCTTGCCGACAGCTTCACCCGACTCGTCCTTTTCGCGCTTGGAAATCGTTCCCAAAGCATCAAGAACACGTTTTACCTCATCCGCAACCTGTTGACCATTCCGTTTCTCGTCCATGTCGTTCTCCTTGTGTGCGTGGTTAAAGTGGATTGTATAGAACCATTTGCGTAAAAACTGCTATTAATAGCCAATTTTGGCCGAATAACTAATTTTGACGATATTCCAAATTAACATAAACTTTATATTTTGTCAATAAATATATATTGACAAAAATAGTAAAATATGCTATTATCTCTAATTATACAGACTTTTTAGGCCAACAACCACCCAAAGGAGGAATGACCCGTGGAAAACGCAAGAAAAGTGGCCCTGATCTTTAACAAGAGCTTCAAAAGCCAAACCAGACAACGCTCCAACCCCGGAGTAAGGGCGGCCAACCTCTTTTGGCCCAAAGTCATCAACTGCATCGAAAAAAATGAGATTGCTTGTGAACTGACCGAGGACCGCGTCCTCAAAGAGCATTTCGCCGTAGGCTACTCGGCAGCCAACCAGCTCAAGGAAGCCTATCTGAGCGCTTCTGAAATCCGGGTGGTCCACGCCATCGACAGCCGCGGTCTGCCCACCGTCACTGCCCTTTTCTTCAAGAACCCCCAACCGAGCCGTTATTATGAGCTCGCCATCTCCTTCTGCCCAGAAACCGGCGACCCCCTCCTTGCTGGAAGAGCCTTTCAGCACAATACCAGGCTCGCCGCCTAAAACGGCACCCATCCCGCCCCTAACCGGCCCCGTCTTACCACGGGGCCATTCTTTTTGCCAAAAGTGGCAGACATTGTTATATTGAACATACTTTTATGGATTTCATCTTTGACTCAAAATTCAAACCGGCCGGCGACCAGCCCAAAGCCATCAAGGGCCTGGTGGACGGCCTCAAGCAAGGTTTCCGCGACCAGACGCTTTTGGGCGTGACCGGTTCGGGCAAGACTTTCACTATGGCCAAGGTCATCGAGGCGACTCAGCGACCGACGCTCATCATCTCCCACAACAAGACCTTGGCTGCCCAGCTTTACGGCGAGTTCCGCCAATTCTTTCCCCATAACGCCGTCCATTATTTCGTCTCCTACTATGACTATTACCAGCCCGAGGCCTACATCCCTCAAAGCGATACCTATATCGAAAAGGAGGCGACCATCAACGAAGAAATCGACCGCTTGCGCCACGCTGCGACCCAATCGCTCCTGAATCGCCGCGACGTCATCATCGTGGCTTCCGTCTCTTGCATTTACGGCTTAGGCGAAAAAGCCGACTACGAAGCCCTAAGCAAACACTTGGCCGTCGGCCAAGTTATCAAGCGCAACGAGCTCTTGCTCGAGCTGATCCGCCTACAATACCAGCGCAACGACGCCGAGTTCCTGCGCGGCCAGTTCCGGGTCAAAGGCGAGACCGTCGACATCCACTTGGCCACCGGCGAAGCGATGATCCGCGTCCTGATGTATGGCGACACCATCGAAAAAATCTATCTCTTTACCATCGTCCCCGGCAAGCAATTGCCCTGGGCCGAGACTTTCCATAATAAGCAGGAATACGAAATCAATGAAGTCCGCATCCTCCCCGCCAAGCACTTCATGACGCCGGAAGAACGGATGACCGCCGCCGTCGAGACGATACGCGAAGAATTGAATGAACGCTTGAAGCAGCTGACCAAAGACGGCAAAGACGTCGAAGCCTACCGCCTTCAACGCAAGACCAATTACGACCTGGAGATGATCGAACAGGTCGGCTACTGCAACGGTATCGAGAATTACTCACGCCACCTCTCTGGCCGTGCGCCCGGACTGCCGCCCGAAACCTTGATGGATTTCTTCCCGGATGATTATCTGGTCATGGTTGACGAATCTCACGTCACGCTGCCCCAGATCGGCGGCATGTACGCTGGAGACCAATCACGCAAGCAGAATCTGATCGATTACGGCTTCCGCCTGCCTTCAGCCAGGGATAACCGCCCCTTGAACTTCATCGAATTCAACGAGAAGGTCAAGCAGATTATCTACGTCAGCGCCACGCCAAATGCCTATGAAATCAAGAATTCCAAGCGCGTCGTAGAGCAGATCGTCCGACCGACCGGTCTCTTGGATCCGGTGGTCGAAGTGCGGCCAAGCAAGGGACAGGTGCCCGACCTGATCAAGGAAATCGAGGCCACTGTAATCAAGGGCCAGCGCGTTCTCGTAACCACCCTGACCAAACGCATGGCCGAAGAATTGTCAGCTTTCTTGCAAGAACAGCACATCAAAGTCCAATATTTACACAGCGAGATTGATACCTTGGAACGGGTCGACATCCTACGCGACCTGCGTTCCGGCAAATACGATGTCCTAGTTGGCATCAACCTCCTGCGCGAAGGCTTAGACCTGCCTGAAGTATCTCTCGTTGCCATCCTTGATGCCGATATGTCCGGTTTCTTGCGCAACGAGACTTCACTGGTGCAGACCATGGGCCGTGCCGCCCGCCATCTCGAGGGACGAGTCGTCATGTACGGCGACAAGGTGACGCCGGCCATGCGCTACGCCTTGAACGAGACCAAACGCCGGCGCAAAATCCAAGAAGCCTACAACCAGAAACATCACATAACCCCCTCATCGACGACAGCCAGGATGCACGATAGCATCATGTAGAATCAAATAAAAAAACACCGGCCAGACGGCCGGTGTTTTTTCGCTATATTATTCAGCTTTTTCTTCTGTTTCTTCTTTCTTTTCTACCTTAGCCTTCTTCTCTTTCTTCTCTGCTTTTTCTTCCGGTGCTTCGACAGCCGGATTAGCTAAGCCCAAGCGATGCTCGCGAGGCTCGATGGAGATAATCTTGAAATCAACTTCTTCGTTAACCTTATAGAGCTCCTCGATCTTCTGGCCAGGAGCCAGAGCCAATTGGCTGACATGGGCCAAGCCATGGATGTCATCATCAAGCTTGACGAACAAGCCGAACGGATTGACCTTAAGGATCGTGGTCTTGACCACATCACCAACCTTGAACTTCTCGCTGATATTGTCCCACGGATCGCGGGCTAATTTCTTGGCTGAGAGGAAAATCTTGGAACCATCGATATTAATGATCTCAGCTTCGATTTCCTGGCCAGTCTTGAAGAGGTCGGCTGGATCATCGATACGCTGCCAAGCGAGCTCGGAGATGTGGATCAAACCTTCCAGGTTATCGCCAAAGCTGATGAAGACGCCGAAGTCGGTCACAGCAGTGATCTTGCCGGACACCCTGGTACCGATCTTGTACTTGGCGATTACGTCCTTCTGCTTCTCGTTCCAAGCCTCCTTTTCGGAGAAGATGATCTTCTCACCCTTATCATCCAAAGTCATGACGCGGACTTCGATCTCGTTGCCGACGAAAGACTTCAATTTTTCTAAAATGCGGCTCTTGTCTCCGCCGGAAACGCGCGGATAGTTTTCAGGAGCCAACTGGGATACCGGCAAGAAACCGGCAATCTGGCCGAAGCTGGCCAAAAGCCCGCCGCGGTTGGCGTCGATGACGCGCACCTTGATGACGCTCTTGTTGGCGAAAGAATCGCGCAAGCCGGCCCAAGCCTTTTCCTGTCCAGCATAGCGGAAGGACAATTCGATATTGCCGTGTTCGTTCTCTTCCTCGATGACGGTTGCTTCGATGGTGTCGCCTGGCTTCAAGCTGGCGTACTCCGGTGCTTCGTCATACAATTCGCGGCCGCGGACGATACCGATGAAGGTGCCGTCGATGTCCAAACGGACTTCGGCCTTGGAGGCGGAAACGACCAGACCGGTGACGGTCTCGCCGACCTGAGGAACATGGATCGCCTCTTTTTCTTTAGTTAAGATTGCTGCAAACTCGTCGCTTTCGGGAGTCTGCTCTGCTGTTACCACTAGGTCAGCCTGTTTTTTTGCATCTGCCATATGATATTTTTTCAACTTGCCCAATAAAAAAATCGGGTTTACCCTGCATTTTTTATGGCAAGTTCCCTGACCACCTCCTCCGCCTTGGGCGGACTGAAATCTGGGAGTTTATTATAGGTGTTTATTCATTTGTAATGATGGGTCTATCTTACAATATTATGCCGCATATGTCAACCCTTAAGAAAACCCTCAGAACCGGACATAATCCTGCCAGATTTTGTATAATTCAGCTGTCGCGATCAGATCCCAGCTGTTATACCCAGCGATATCCTGATAGCGCCGCTCCTTGAAAAACCGGCCGACCTCTTCCCCCGTGATGCCATTGGCCTTAGGGCTGGAGATACCGAAAGCGCGGCAGTACAGGTGGAGGCTGTTCTTGCGCCTGACCGCTCCGTAAAACGACAGTTGGTCCATCAGGTCGATGTGCTTATGCTCACGCGATTGGCTCGAAAGGTAGCGGTTCGACAATAGGTCGACCGTCGGCCTGATCCGATTGACGGCCGAGCGGATCTGCATGAACGGCACATCGAAGCCGCGGCCATTGAAGCTGATGAATTCCCGATAATGCTTGGCCCCTTCCCAAAAGGCATGGAGCATCTCGGCCTCGGTCCTAGGCTTGAAGGTGAAGTTCTCTTCTTGATAATCCTTGAGCTCCAGTTCGGGCGATTGGAAATAAACCACGCCCCGATCCTTCTCCGTGTCATAGATACCGAGCGCCACGATTTCGCCGGTCAGCGGCGAGAATCCCAAGCCATCCTTCATCTCAGCCAACAAATGATCGTGCTGCTCTTGGTTGCCGCCGGCTTCGCGCCTGATCCAACGGGTCAATTGTTCCTGGGTAGTCTTGTCGAGCTGTTCGAAATCAAGACCGACCGTTTCAATATCGAATACCAATGCCATATTTTTACGCAAACGGGCAAGGATCGCTCCTTGCCCGTTTGCTATTATGATTCCCTTGTTTACTGGCCGCAGCCGGCAGCGCCGGTGCTTCCGCCCTGGGTCGTGCCATCGCCGAAACCCGGAGCCGGTTCGGCTGAAGACAGCTCAGTCGAACAAGCTGCCGGAGCCTTGTTGAAGGCTGAGCAGATGGTCTTCAAAAGTTCAGACGGTGAACGTCCTGAACTGATCTGCTCGCCGTTGATAACGAGAGACGGAGAGCCCTGGACGCCGTATTTCTCATTGTCAGCCTTATGGACATCGAACGGTGGGAACTGACCGGTCCAGCCTTCCTTGTTCTTGTATTTTTCAGTGACTTGGAATTTTTCATCAGATGATTTGACGCAAGCATTGACCTTGCCGGTATTGACTTTGACCTCGGCTAGGCACTTGGCGGACTCATCGCTCTTCAGGAAGCACTTGAGGTAAGGCAGGAGTTTGGAATTATCTTCCTTGTCGATGCAATACTGCAACAAGTTTTCCTTGATTTCCTTTTCGTCATGCATGGCGTAATTGACGAACTTCAAGTTGAAATCGATGGACTCGCCCAGCTTCTCGACAACCGGGATGATGCCCTTCTCGATCTGGGTGCCATACGGGCAGTAGCTCATGACGAACAGCTCGACCTTCGGCTTATCCGACTTCGGTGCGACGGCAGACGGCTTTTTCTGCTCCGGGCTGCTCTGGTCGCCACCTTGGCCAGCGGCCTGTTTCTCTATTTCTTCCAGATTCAAAGACTGAGGGAAGAAGGTCTTACCATCCTTGGTGAGATAGGCCTCGATCGGCTTGCTGTTGCCAGGGATGCTGACCTCGAATTTATACATATTCGTATCGGCATCAAGAGCGAAGTTAGCCAACGTCGCCGTCTGCTGTCCGCCCAGAAGAACCTCGTTGATAAACTTTTCAGCTTTGGCCTGCGCCTCGTTAGGCTTCAGCACGACCTGTCTCTTGCCGCCCAGAGTGCAGCCGGTTGCGATAAGCACGACCGCCAGGGAAAGCATGATTATTTTTTTCATAAAAAATAATTATATTAGTTAATGACTTATTAAATCCAAGTTACGCTGGCCACCTCGTCGCCGCCTTCTTTGAGCCGCATCAGGCGGACACCCTGCGTGTCGCGGCCAAGTTCCGGTACGCTCTTGTAAGGCAGACGGATCACTTGGCCCTTGTCGGAAATCACCACCAAATCACGGTCGTCCATGACATCGCGATCCAAAACGAAAGCGTTGACCAGCTTGCCGGTCTTGTCGGTGACCTTGGCAGTACGGATGCCGGAACCGCCTCTTCCCTGAACCTTGTACAACGCGAGTTCGGTCCTTTTGCCAAAACCGTGAGCCATGATAGTCAGGACCTGCGATCGCTTGACCTTTTCCTTATCGGTGCCAATGATGCCCATGCCGACGATAGCATCAGTCTTCTTCAGGCGCATACCGAAGACGCCGGCCGCACCGCGTCCCATATCA
Source organism: Candidatus Falkowbacteria bacterium (assembly GCA_013336275.1). Taxonomy (NCBI): domain Bacteria; phylum Candidatus Falkowiibacteriota; species Candidatus Falkowiibacteriota bacterium. The sequence continues at coordinate 30,087 of JAAXUA010000002.1, read as the reverse complement.
CGGACATCGGCCTCCTCAAAACGGATAGCCTGTCCTTCGGCGGTGATCAGCTGGACCTGGTCTTTGCCGCTGGTCGGCTTGACCCAGATCAGCTTGTCGTCCTCCTTGATCTTTATGGCAATCAAGCCGCTGCGGCGGACATTATCGAAAGCATGCAAATCCGTCTTCTTAACCAACCCCTTCTCGGTAGCAAAAAACAGGAATTTCTTGTCAGCTATCTTGTCGAGAGGCAAGACAGAAGTCACTTTCTCGTCGCTAGCCAATTGGAGGAAATTGACGATCGCGTTGCCCTTGGCAGTACGCGAGGCCACCGGCACGTCATAGCCCTTGAGCTGGAAGACCCGGCCCTTGGTGGTGAAGAATAGTACATCGGAATGAGTCATGATGGTAAACATGAACTCGACCATATCCTCTTCCTTGGTTGTCGTGCCTATGACTCCCTTGCCGCCGCGTCCTTGCACCTTGAAGGTTTCCGGGGAAACGCGTTTGATGTAACCGTCCCGGGTCATAACGACCACTGCCTGCTCATTCGGCACCAGGTCTTCGACTGAAAAATCGCCTATGGCATGCTCGACGACACGGGTGCGACGTTCATCGCCGAATTTATCCAGAAGCGCGCTGGTCTCGTCCTTGATGATGATGCGGATCTTTTCGGGTGACTTCAATATTCCTTCCAATTCCTTGATCAGTTTCTGCTTGTCTTTCAATTCCTGCTCGATCCTGATGCGTTCCAGGTTGGCCAGCTGGGCCAGGCGCATCTCCAATATGGCCATGGCTTGGCGCTCGGTCAATTTGAACTTCTTGATTAAGTTCTCTTTGGCGACATCGCGGTCTTTCGACTCCTTGATAGTCTTAATGATGGCATCGATGTTGTGCAAGGCGACCATCAAACCTTCCAAGATGTGAGCGCGATCCTTGGCCTTGTCGAGTTCGTATTGGGTGCGGCGGCGGATCACATCGGCGCGATGTTTGATATACTCTTCCAACACCATCTTCAAAGTAAGGACTTTAGGCTGGATGCCGTCGACCAGCGCCAGCATGTTGACGTGGAATTTTTCCTGCAGCTGGGTCAGTTTGAACAGGGCGTTCAAGATCTTTTTCGGATATGCTTCTTTTTTCAGATCCAAGACTACGCGGATACCTTCGCGATCGGACTCGTCGCGCAGATCCTTGATACCTTCCAGCTTCTTGAGTTTGACCAGGTCAGCGATCTTTTCTACCAGCGTGGACTTGTTCACCTGGTATGGGATTTCGGTGATGACAATCTGAAAATTGCCTGCCTTGTTCTCGACGATCTCGGCCCGGCCTCGCATGACGATGCCGCCTTTGCCGGTCGCATATGCCTGAAGTATATCCTGTTTATTGTAAATGACGCCTCCGGTCGGAAAATCAGGGCCCGTAATGAATTGCATCAGGTCCTCGACCGTGGAGTCGGGGTTATCGATCAGATGATTAATGCCGTTGACCAGCTCGGTCAGATTGTGTGGCGGAATATTGGTGGACATGCCGACGGCGATGCCCATGGTGCCGTTCAAGAGCAGCTGCGGCAGCTTGGCCGGCATCACGCGAGGCTCTTTCTGCGAACCGTCGTAATTCGGCGCGAAATTGACCGTATCTTTGTCGATGTCGAAGATCAGCTCCTCAGCTATGGCTGCCAGCTTCGCCTCGGTATAACGCATGGCCGCCGGGCTGTCTCCATCAATCGAACCGAAGTTGCCTTGGCCCCTGACCAACGGGTAACGCATGGAAAAGTCCTGAGCCATTCTGACCATCGAATCGTACACCGCAGTATCGCCGTGCGGATGGTATTTGCCCAAAACTTCACCGACGACGGTCGCCGATTTGCGGAATTTGGCGTTGGAACGAAGGCCGATGCTCCACATGGCATACAGGATGCGGCGATGGACTGGTTTCAAGCCGTCACGTACATCCGGCAAGGCGCGCGAAACGATCACGCTCATGGCGTAATCCAGATATGACTTGCGCATCTCTTCGACGATCGGCTGCGGCTCGACGATGCCCCAAGCCGTCATGGCTTGGTCATTTATAAGCTTAACTTCTTTGTCTTCCTTTTTAGGCTCATTAGCCTCCTCTTCCTGAGGATTCTTGGGCTTGGCTTGTTTGGCCATAGTAATATCTGCTTAAACGGCAAAACCGGCAGGAGCAATCCAAAACCGGTTTGCACTCTATTAAACTAATTTTATCTTACGGACGAGGTGGCTTCAGTCGTGCCTCGATTCAGGCGCAACTCCAATTCCTTGATGGTATTCTGGATCGCCTCTTCGTTCAGCGAGGTGGTGGTAGCCATCTCTTCGGTGGTGGTCGAAGTCAGGTCGCGCTCGGTCGTAGTGGCCGACACCACCGTCTCCGGTGTGCTGGTCGGCGTAGTCGAGGCCAGCTGTTTCAAACTCTCGTTGGCCTCGCGCATGGCATTGGTTATGTCATCGCTCACCTTCTTGAAATCAAACTGGTCAGTCGGCTTTTCAATAACCTCGCTCTGCAACTGCAGCTTGATGCTCATGAACCACAGTCCGAAGACCATGATCATGATGAAAATCACTGCCGTCCACATGATCATCGACTTCTCTTTCTCGGAATATGGCCTGGTCGGTTTCGCGGTTACCGCTTGAGCTTGGACTGCCGGCTGAACCGGTTCTTGCTTTGTCGGACTGGCCAAGGGGGCCGGAGAAACCGCTTCAAACGGCGTGGCTGGCATAACTGGAGCAACGGGAACAGGGGCGGGCGCCGCCTTCACGGGCGCTTGGACTGCGACTGGCACGGCGGCAACAGCCGGCTTAGCCTTCTCTTTCAAGACGCGCACCGCCACGCCGACTCGTTTCTTTTTCTTTTCCGATTTTACAGAGCCTGCGACAGCATCCGTAGATACTGCTTCTTTTTTCCTCCTTGGCATACTTTTTTTATTTGAAAATTTATTTTACAGATTCAAGATCACCAGCTCCATCTCATCCTGAGGGAGATCTTTTTTAGCGATCTTCAGCTTCTCTTCGTAGCGAGGCTTGATGCCGAGTTCTTTGACGAATTTTTCCACGCCCTCGATATCCAATTTCAAGCCTGGAACATGGTAGTGCATCGGGATGACGATGCGCGGTTCGATCTGACTGACCACCTCGACCGCTCTCTTGGCATCAATGGTGTATTTGCCTCCGACTGGAATCAGCAATATATCCGCACCGACCAAGCTTTCCAACTGCTTCTGCTCAAGCGGCTGCCCCAGGTCGCCTAGGTGCACCACCACGATATCGTCCATATCTATGCGATAAATGATATTCTTGCCGCGATCAGCTCCTTTGTGTTCATCATGGAAAGACTCGACGCCTTCAACTGCCACATCTTTAATCTCGAATTCTCCGGCAGTATCGATAACATACGGCGTGCCTTTGATCGCTTCACGGTTGCCGTGATCATGGTGGTCGTGCGACATCGTCAGGATGTCCGCCTCCAAGCGCGGAACCTTCAAGCCGAGCTTAGCATCAAATGGATCAGTTACTAAAGTCACGCCATCGGATCCGATTTTATCCTGAATTTTAAAACAAGAGTGGCCCAGCCAAGTGATATACATAATTTCTAAATGCTAATTTTAGGTAAATTCAACCAGCAACAAACTGGACAAAAACCGCTAAAAATGGCTTAATTTAAACAAAATAAAACTACTTCTATTTTACTAGAAGTAGCTCAATAAATCAAGGATTTTCCCAAAGAAAAATCTGGTAAAAAAATAGAATAATAAAGGAATTGCGGTTATTTTTCCCTAGCTCCTTTGAAGATGATGGTTGATGTTTCCCGGTAATTTCCACCCAACAAGCGTTGGAGCTTGTCTGCGGCCTGCCCTCTGACGGTTTCATTCTGGCTTGCCAAGTCTCTCATGCTTACAGTCAGGATATTGGAAAGCACCCTAGAGCTGCGCAGCTCGGCTCCGGTCAGATTGCGGCTATTCCTGATCTTATCCAGGGCAACGGCTAGATTTTTTTGCTCAACACCCCCGATTTTGACTCCGCGCGCCTCAAGGTATTGGGCTGCCTCGCCATTATTAAGCTTGGCGATATTGCTCACATTGCCATCCCTCATTATATAGTTCAGCTGCTTCAGCCGCTCTTCCCCTAGTTTGGGGCGTTGGATATCGCTAAGGCGCAAGTCCTTGGCCGGGGCTTTGATTTTTTCCTGTTCAGGAACAGGGCGCTCGGCCTGGACGGCCTCCTTTTCTTTAGGGGCTGCAGTCGGTTCGGTCGGACGCTCGGGCACGGTTTTGGCCTGTTTTGCAGCAAACTCTTCCTCCGGCTCATTAGCAACCATGGCGACCTCTTTTTTCGGCTGCGGATATTCTTCATTGCCCGAAAAGCGCTGCTCATTCAAGCGATTAAGATTGTCGATATTCCTGATATTATGCGTCAGCTGGCGCAGATTCTTGGCATCTAGCTCCAACATCGGCTGGCCATTCCTGATACCCAGGTCGCCCTTCCAAAAATCCCAGCGGCCGAAGCCCAAGAAGCTGTTCGGCTGCATCATGCCGATCTTGTTGTGACTGATATAAACATCGACTTCTCTGGCAGCACCCGGCAACTTGATGCCCTCGGCCACAACAACGCCGTCATCCCGCATATTCAGCTTGAAATTCAGCTCCTTGAGATGTCCTAAGCCGACCATGTCCCGGACTCCGTCCCTGGCCATATCGACATACCCGGCGCCGCCGAAAACCTTAAGATAACCGACTGCCCGCACCGGCAAGGCCTTCATGTCCTCCGGCATCTGGGTGTATGCCTTCAGCAGATGCCCGTTATATTCGACTTTGGTCTTGTCCGTGAAAGCCCGATCGACTAAGCTGAAAAATTCCTTGGCCCGGCTGCCTGTCGGCAATTCGCCTAGATGCTCTTTCCAAAAAACCAGCTTGCCTTTCTCGTCAGGCGATATGCCATCGTAAAAATTTATGACTTTGGCTATTTCCGTATCCTTAATCAGCAGGTTGCCCTGGCCATCCTTGCCGACGACATCTGCCAATTCATTGAATCTTGCCCGTGCCAACTTGACCGCTTCGCTCTCGATACCGTGAGGATCTTTGGCTAATTCACTAGCCTCTCGCTCGTTCTGTTCTAACAGTTCCCGCATTTCTGGCGGCATATTCTCTGACTGGCTGCCATTACCGCCTCCCCTTTCCGCCAAATTACCGCCCGTTACTCCTCCCTTGTGCACGTACTCGTAGCTCTCGTGCTTATTGCCCTCAAAAGCTGAGCCGCTGGCATGAGACTCTTCTTTCTGGAACATTTCCTGGCTCGGCTTATTATTGAAATATTCATGCACCTCGAATTTGCCGTCGCCCTTGCGCTCAAGCACATAAGCAGCCCGTCCGATAGACTTGGTGCTTAAGCGGACTTCTTCACCCGTTTCACGGTTCCAATATCCGGTCTCGGCGGCCGCTCTTGCGGCCGTAGCCGAAGCGTATTTTTCCACGGCGGCCGCATCATCGGCATCGCCCTTGAAGCCGAACTCCTCCGGGCTCTCCACGATCTGACGTTTCAGCACCCGGATTACGCCATCCCCCTTGTGCACGACCGCACTTTCCGAAAAGTTCTTATTCGGATCGAATGGAGCCGTCTCTGCGGCATTTTTCGGTGCAGCAGGAGCCGGGACTGAATCAGCACCTGAGTTGGCCTTAAGTTTGGCCGAAGCGTGCTGTTCTTGGATCGGCGCTTTCGTCTTGGCTGCAGCTGGCTGTTCTGCGGCGTTTGCCGGTTGAGCGGGTACGGTCTCAGGGGCTGGTTGCCCTGCCGCCATTCCAGTTGCCCTGCCGCCAGTGGCCGTGGTCCTGTTTCCGAAGTTGGCGGAACTTGAACCATCCTGACCGGCCGGGGCCTTGCCATCCAATTGGTTAATCAACTTCTCATTGACTGCTGCGGCTCCTGCTGGCAGCGGGGTGGCTTCCTTGCGGACATCCGCCAAGGAGCTCTTGGGACCCAAGCGCCACTCATTAACGGCGTGGGCCATTTCCGGCAGCTGCTGCATCATCAGCCTGATCGAATCGATAAGCATCACGTTGGCGGCGGCTTTGCCGGTCCACTCGGTCTTCTTGGCCGCATAAGCCAACCAATCGACCACTCCCTGATCACCGATCATGCGGTCGAAATCTTTTAATAATTTCTCGCTCGAAGCGAAAATCGCCTGCTTTTTTCTAGTCTTCTCCTCCGATGAAAGTTTCTGGTTGTTATCGATCTTCTCTAAATCATCGTTTACCGATTTGACCGCCCACATGATATCGCCTTTCAAAAATACCTTGCCCAGCAAAGAAGAGCTGGAAACATCAAGGCGGTCCAAGCGTTTTTTCAAATCTTCGGGCAGATGCTCCAAGTAGGCCTTGTCCATCGCCTGCTTGGCTTCGGCCAGTTTGGCCTGATCGATGTTTCCATCAGCATCGGCGATCCTGATATCCTTGATGCCAGCCTTTTCGTACAATCCCCAAGCCTCCTCGGCGACTCGATCCATTTCCTTGTCCAGCTCTTTCCTTTCTTTCTTGGTCATCTTCGCCTCGAAGTCGACATCCGCCAGCGTGCGATTTTTACTAATCACTTCCTTGTTGCCCAAGCGCACCTCTTTACCTGCCTCAGCACCACGAGCGACAAACAAGGCTCCGGCTGTTACATGCCGGAAAGGATTGAATGCTCGCAAGCTGCCACCGGCCACATCATAAGCGATTCGGCCGACCCGCAAAAGATTGCCTGCCATAGCCCCCAGGCCGGCCGCACTGCCCAAAACTCCTTTTTTCTGTCCGAGCATCTTTTCTGCCCTGGCAGCATCGCGCTCATGTGTCTTGGCATATTCAGTTATATACTTATTCCAGGAACCATCTTTATCCTTGCCCATCGTCATACTTCCGGTAACCCTTTTAAAAACATTGCTCTTGGTCTTCTGCAGCCAAAAGCCGAAATTGGCCATACTCTCAACGATTCCTGCCTGCTCTTTCGGCGGCAACTGGCTGATGCGCTCAACTTCCTCATTTAATTGGGCATCGAGTTGCGCCTCCAAGTCGGCCAGGGAGTTTTCCGAACTGCTGTCAGGCGACAGCGAGTCATCAAGAGCCGGCTCCGCAATCGGCAAATTATCAGGCGCTGTCGCAACAGGCGCCGCTTCATCAGCCTGATCGGGATCCAATCCATTTTCAAGCTCGGCTATCTGTAATCTTAATTTTGCCGCTTCTCGTTCGAACTCCTTCCGCGCTTCGCGGTTATACTTCGGTTGATTACCGTTATTCTTCCTGGCACTGATCTTATTTTCCAAAGATTTCAAGTTGTGCTTCAGCGCTTCAAGCTCTTTCAGCTTCTGTTCTGCCAACTCCGCACCGGCCGCGACCGCTGCTCCGGCTGCATCCAGCTGCCCCTCCAAGTCCGCTTCTTCGGCGTCATCAAAAACCGAAAGACCATTTTCGGTGCCTTTCAGCTCTTCATTTTTCTGTTCGACCGCTACCTTCAAATCAGAATAAAGCTGTTCGATCGGCTCTCTGGCAGACAGTTCTTCCAATCCTTTGAGCAGCTCCTTGTTATTCGTATTCTCGCTGACAATCTGCCCCCACGAGGTCGGTGGCATAAAAACGACCTCCCCGTCGGCCGCATCTTCAGCCTTGATGGCTCGGACTCTGTTGATTTCAGCCCTGAAAGCGCTGACTTTTTCAAAAAAGAAGGCCTTGGCCTCTTCGGCCCTCTTTTCGGCCCGAGCCTGTTCAACCACGCCCTGCACGTCGGCCACGCCTTGCTCTTGTCCTTTCTTAACCAGAGTGTCGTGGTCTTCCTGCTTCAGTTGTCCGACCTCGTCAATCTTGGACTGTATCCGGTCGCGCAAACCTTCAAGGTCATTGCTTAATTTCTCGTATTCTTCGATGGCCTTAGGCGGGATGCCGCCTACAGACAGAATCAGATCATGAATGGAGCCTTCTACTTCAGACAGCTGCTTATTTTTCAAATCAACCAAAGAGGTCTCAGCGCCATTGAGGCCGTCAATCAGCCGCATGGACTTGGCATAGAAATCCTTTTTTAACCCCAAAGAGTTGTCATCCGACTCCAACTGTGTCAGATATTCCGCAAAGTTATTCTTATAGCTTTCGACGGAGCGCTCGATCGATTCGAAACGGTCATTATAATGTTGGATCTTTTCGACTTCTGGCGCCATGGATTCAGAAAACTGCGCAGCCTCATCCGAGCCGGCTTTCTTTTCCCGCTTCTTCTTGCCTTTGGCCGTATCATGGTCTTCCTGCCCGCTTTGGCGTTTTGATTTTTTTTCAAAACCGTCGACAGTTCCCTGTCTGCTCATATTTTATATCTGAAAAATTATACTCTAAGAATGCTTTCCCTGAAAACGTGATTATTTCTTCTTTCCTTTGACCGATTTGGTTTCAGTCACTGCCAAATCGACCGACAATTGGGCGATCTTTTCGGCCGTTATGTGCTGCACTTCGTCTAACTTATTTTCCAGCCGGAACAGAAAACTCTCCACCTGCTGCACCCGATCATTCAAATCGGTATTGGGAATATTGTCAGCCAAACCGATCTGCGTCATCGCTTGATGGCCGTCGATAATTCCCGAATGGTCGACTTCGGTCTTTTTGAACAGGTCAGAAATATGATTCAACTTATTCCCCCGAAAGCGATCGAGCTCTTCGATCAGCTGCTGGCCGACGTCGTTGATCATGTCATCATGAACCGACTGGGCCAAGCCGACGCGCTTCTGCTCCAGTATCTGATTGAAGTCCTCACGAAATGTTCGGAGCTTCTTGGCTAAGATAGCCAGCTGGGCCTCGTACTCGGTAATCTTGCTAAAAAGATCTTCGAGCTGCCTTTTCTGTTCCGGGGTGACGTTTGCCATGATATTTATCTTGAAAAAAGTTTATCGAAATCATCTGGGCTCATCGGCCTCTTCGGTTTATCGTTAGTTTTGGAGGAGGTTTCACGTGATTTTTTCGGCTTCTTATCCTCTTCGACTTCTTCTTCATCCTCTTCTTCCGGCTCATCTTCTGTCTCTTCTACTGCATCCTCTTCCTCGTTTTCGTTTTCGTTTTCGTTTTCGTCCTCATTTTCTTCAGACTCTTCCTTATCTTCTTCATTTTCTTCCTCCTCTTCCTCAGACTCTTCATCGTTTTCCTCGTCATCCTCCTCTTCTGGCAGATAGTGCTCCGGCGCTTCGGCCTCATCACGACGATGCAGGCTGACGCCAGCCGTGCCTTGGTCGATAAAAGCGGCATACTGTTCTTTCGAGATCATAATCTCGCGCGGCTTGTTGCCGACGGTCGGACCGACAATGCCGGCTTCCTCAAGCATGTCCAGTATCTTGGCGGCACGGCCATAGCCGATCGACAGCCGGCGCTGTAACAGCGAGGTCGAAGCCTTGCCGGCGTTTATGACTAGTTCCTTGGCTTCTTCGAGCAGTTCATCATCATCGTCGCTGCCACTGCCAGAACCGAAACTGGCCATGCCTTTGACTTTCTGGCGCTCAGTCACATTATCGATATATGTCGGGCCGTCAGAGTTAGCTTTGATATGCTCGACTACGCGGCGGATTTCCTGGGTGCTGATGAAGGCGCCCTGTAACCGTCGTGGCTTGGCCTCTTCCGCGTTGGTGAAAAGCATATCGCCTTTGCCAAGGAGCTTCTCGGCACCAGAGGAGTCAAGAATGGTCTTGGAATCGATGGCTGAAGCCACAGCGAAGGCGACGCGGGCAGGCAAATTGGCCTTGATCAAGCCGGTAACCACGTCGACACTCGGGCGCTGAGTGGCCAGGATCAGATGGATGCCCGTAGCGCGCGCCATCTGAGTCAGTCGGATGATGCCGGCTTCGACATCTTTGGCTGCCACCTGCATCAAGTCAGCCAGCTCATCGATAATGAAGACGATGTAAGGCAATTTTTCCAAATCCTTGCCCTTCTTCTGTTTGGCCTGCCATTCATTATAATCTTTGACGTTGACTTTGTGGTATTTCTGCAATAGGTCGAGACGGCGCTCCATCTCGTTGATGCACCATTTCAAGGCATTGACCGTCTTTGAGACATCGGTAATGACCGGCACCACCAAATGCGGGATGCCGTCATAGTTCGGCAATTCGACACGCTTCGGATCGACCATGATGAAACGCAAGTCATCCGGATTATTCTGGTAGAGCAGGCCTATGATGATGGAATTCAAGCAGACGGATTTGCCGGAGTTGGTCTGGCCGGCGACCAGCAAGTGAGGCATCTTAGTCAGATCATAGACCCAGCCCTTGCCGTTGACGTCCTTACCTAATACCACCATCGTATTATTCTTGCGCTGTTCGAAAGATTCGGACTCCAATATCTCGCGGATGCCGACGACTGCCTTAGTCTGATTCGGCACCTCGATGCCGACCAATGAACGTCCTGGAATCGGCGCCTCGATACGGATCGATTGCGCTGCCAAAGCCAGAGCCAAGTCGTTCGACAAGGCCGTGATGCGTGACAGCTTAACTCCTTCGCCCGGGCGGAAGGTGTATTGGGAAACTGTCGGTCCGACGGTCACATCGCCCATCTCAACCGATATATTGAAGTGTTCTAATGTCCTTTGAATGGTGGCGGCGTTGGATTTGATATCGCCTGCCGCCGGCTTGCCCACTTTGTTGGAAAGCAGGTCATAAGGCATATCGATTTCGATTTCCGTCTGTTCCCAGGTCTTGGTCGGCTTCTCGGACTGCTTCGCGCCTTCCATGAAGGCCGGGACGGCTGCCTTGGTGAATTGCTGCGGCTCCTCCTCGCCCTCTTCTTCCTCTTCACTTTCCTCTTCCTCTTCCTCTTCGTTTTCTTCTTCCTCCTCCTCGCCCTCTTCTTCCTCTTCACTTTCCTCTTCCTCTTCCTCTTCGTTTTCTTCTTCCTCCTCCTCGCCCTCTTCACCTTCCTCATCATCCTCATCTTTTCTGCCGCTCAGCTTGCCAGCTAGCCAATACACCGGGAAAAGCATCTTGCCCACCAGGCTGTCGCGGCCGAACATGGCTGAAAGCGTCTTGTTGAACAGGAGCATCAAAGAAATCAGGAATAAGCCGACGAATAATATCAACGAAGCCCAAAAGCCGAAAAGCTTGGCGAAGGTATCAGCCAAAAAATAACCGAGATAACCGCCACCCTCGCCCAAATCGATCGCTTGCTGCCATTCGAGTTGAGGTACGAAAAAATGTAAAACCGACAACAAAGTGATCACTGACAAGAAAAGTCCGAGATAAGTCGCTCCCTTGATGCCAGGCCCTTCCTGGCGATGGAGATTCCAGCCCCAAAAGAACAAAGCAGCTGGAAACAGCCACTTGCCCCAGCCGAAAATGAAGATCTGTAGGCGCTCCAATTGACTGCCGACAATCCCGGCCATATCGAAAAGGCCTAATAGGCTGATGAAGCCCAAGACCAGGATCACGACTGCCCAAATATTGCGTTTTGTTTCCGGTTCCAGGTCAAGTTCCGGTAGCTTAAAAAATCCTGATGGCCCGCTAGAGAGCCATCCTTTCTTTTTCTTTCTTGCCATAGCTAAAATTTTTCAATTCAATTATCCCTATTTTACCACATTTCGCGGTTTTGTGACAAAACGACTTGCGTCCGGTCAATTCGCTGCAACCAATACTATCAATTCCCCACTTTGCCCACCCAGCCGAAGATATCCTCGAAATTCTTAAGAATCAACTGGAAGACCGACTCTTTCTGGCGCGGCGCCAGGATGGTATACGCCTTGGAAATATTCTTGTTGCCCGAATAATCCTCGATAGCGATGCGGAAAGTATAGATCTGGCCTGGCTGGAATTTGGTAATCAGGGCCATATGCTTCTTGGAGAAGGTGGTTTCTGGAGTGAACTTCTCAGCCAGGACCTCGTCCGTGGCATTGACGCCCGCCTGATAAGAGAGCTGGCCGATAGTCGGTTCGCTGGTATTCCAGGTGATGACCGTCTGGACCCGCTGGTCCTTGCCCTGGGCCAAAGCGCTTTCGGTCTGGACCCCCTTGCTCCTGCGGAGCCTGCGGGGAACTGGCGGCTCACCCGCCGCCAAAAATACCAAAAAACCATTGTGAATCCTTTGGCTTAGATTTCACAATGCCTAATCAAAAAAATGCATATTCAGTTATGCATATTATACCATTTTGGCGGGAGTTGAGACAAATGGATTTCGGCATGAAAAAAAGGCCCAGCGTTGCTGCTAGGCCTTTCGGGTTGTGAGCCTTGTCCGGCTCTGGTTAGTGGGTGGTTGCACCCTTGCACTTGACGCAAGTGCGGGTAAAAGGAACAGCCTTCAACCGCCCGATCGGAATTTCTTCTTCGCATCCGTCACAGATGCCATACTCCCCGGATTTGATCCGGGCCAGAGCGCCTTCGATGGCGCCGATCTGTTTGGAACGATTGTCGATCAGGGTTTCCAGCACTCGGCGGGGGGAGTCCTCAAAGGAACGGTCGGCTTCATCGCCGCTTTTTCTTGAGTTTCCCTCGACCAATGCCAGCTCTTCGCTCTGCCTTTGATAGCTTTGGAGCTCAAGCCGTGCCGTATCGAGCATCGATTCCATGATTTGCTGAAACTGCTCAGCGCGGCTGTTGGCGTGCTTCAGGGCGCACACCGGGCAATGTTCGGTGAGGGCATCACCATTGATGATGGCATCAGCTGACAACGAAGTGCCGCAACTGCATTTGCCGAAAGTACCGGCATCGGCGCGGGACAGGGCCCGGGCCAGGCGTTTCCTGAATTCAGGGTTTTCCAGCATGTCGTCGGATTGGCGATCGATAAAAGACTCGATAATCCGATGGGCCGTGGTCTTGGCCAGAGTCTTCGGGGTGGTGCCGCCGGTGTTGATGTAGGTCACTTTCGGACCGGTGGCGAGACCGATTTGGCGGGCACGAGCGATGATGTCGCCCAAACCATAGACCAATAGATGGCTTCCTGCTGACTGTGTTGCGGCGGAACTGCTTTCAGGCATGGTACTACCTCCCTCTGGAGTGGAATAAGCCGCGATATCGCGGCGTGACGATTGAAAAAGGGCTAATCAAATATTTGAAATATTAGCATATTTTGTCATTTTTGTCAATACTTCAAACCTTTAAACAAGCTCGCTTGAATAAAAGCCAAAACTAGGCTAAAGTACGACGATGTCCAATAAATCGCAGGAGGTGTCCCATGGCAATGCCCTTGAATCTGATTCTGGTCCGTCACGGCGAATCTGAAGGAAATGTAGCGACCGCCCTTTCGAAAAAGGGTGACGACAGCAAATTCACCGAGGAATTCCTTAATCGCCACAGCTCGACCTGGCGCCTAACCCCAAAAGGCGTCCAACAAGCCATCCAGTCAGGCGATTGGGTCAAGCAGAATATCGGCGGCCGGTTCCATCGTTGCTATGTCTCGGACTACGACCGGGCCAAGGAAACGGCGGCGGGTCTTGGCCTCACCGATGCCGAGTGGTTTGTCACCTACTATCTGGTCGAACGCTGCTGGGGCGATCTCGACGTCATGCCCTTTGAAGAACGCAAGCAGAAGTTCAAGGAGAACCTGAGGCGCAAATCGATGGACCCCTTCTATTGGGTGCCGACCAACGGCGAATCGATGCTGGACCTGCTCTGCTCCCGCCTGGAACGGATCCTCGACACGCTGCACCGCGAATGCGACGGCAAAGACGCCATCATGGTCGTCCACGGCGAAGTCATGTGGGGCTTCCGCTATATCCTGGAACGGATGAGCCACGCCGAAATTATGCGCCTGGAGCATTCCGACCACCCACACGACAAAATCCACAATGGACAGATCTTGCACTACACCCGCAAAAATCCTGTGACTGGCGAGGCAGCGCCCTATCTCAACTGGATGCGCTCCATCTGTCCCAGTGACCTCACGCTCTCGAGCAATGGTTGGAAAGTCATCGAACGCAAGCGGTTCACTAACGACGAGCTGATCGAGCAAGTCGAACTCCGTCACATCCAGCTTTGATCTTTCAATCGAATGCAACAACGCGAAAGGCGAACCCTAGGGTTCGCCTTTTTCTTTTGTGCCGAGGAGAGGACTTGAAAGGGCGGAAGCCCTGTCCATCAGTAAATCACCTCAATCAATTTATAATATTTTTAAATCATTCACTTTCCTGTATTTTTTAACCTATCTCAAAGATGTTTAAGTTGACTCATCCGCAACACATATAAAACGACCCAGAAATTCTGGGTCGTTTTATATGTGCCGAGGAGAGGACTTGAACCTCCACACCTTGCGGTACTTGCTCCTAAGGCAAGCGTGTCTACCATTTCACCACCTCGGCATTCGATTGCATTATTATTTTTACACTACTTTTTCACATCATGTCAAATTATGCTATAATATAATATGTTTAACTCACTCTAATCGTCGTATCACAAGTCGACAAATATTATGGCCGACAAAAAAACCCATGGCGCCTCAAGCGATACTGCCGATATCAAGGAAAACTGCAAAATCGCAGCGCTATCCTACATCTTTATCCTCTGGCTCATCCCGCTGCTCTTGAAACCGCACTCCAAGTTCGCCCAATTCCACGCCAAGCAGGGCCTGGTCATCTTCGTCCTCGACGTCTTGGTCGCCCTAGTCTCCTGGGTCCCCTTCTTCGGCCAGCTGCTCTTTTTGGCCATGATCGCCCTGTCGGCCTTGGCCTTCATCCGAGCGCTCTCCGGCCAATCTTGGCAGATTCCCTACGTTTACGAATGGAGCCGCAAAGTCACGATCCACTAATCAATATTTAACATAAATAAAAAAATTTATGCCTCAATTCATCAAATTCTTCGAGGAACTCCGTATCAAGGACGTGCCGATTGTCGGCGGCAAGAACGCCTCTTTGGGCGAGATGTATCAGACCCTTTCCAGCAAGGGCATCCGCGTGCCGAACGGCTTCGCCACAACTTCCGAAGCTTATAATTACTTCCTTGAAGGCAGCGAAACCAAAAAGAAAATCACCGAGATCCTCAAGGGATTGGATACCAAGGACGTCAACGACCTGGCCAAGCGCGGCAAGGCCGTACGCGAGACCATCCTTAAGGCCACATTGCCAGCCGATCTGCAGAAAGAGATTGTCACCGCCTACAAGAAATTATCCAAGCAATACAAAACCGACAATGTCGATGTCGCCGTCCGCTCCTCGGCCACTGCCGAAGATCTGCCCGATGCCTCATTCGCCGGCCAACAGGAAACCTATTTGAACATCCGCGGCGAAAAGCAGTTGATGCAGTCCGTCAAGGAATGTATCGCCTCCCTCTTCACTAACCGCGCCATCTCCTACCGCGTCGACAAAGGCTTCGACCACTTCAAAATCGCCCTCTCGGTCGGCGTACAGAAAATGATCCGCTCCGACCTGGCTTCTTCCGGCGTCATGTTCACCATCGACACTGAGTCAGGCTTCTCTAATGCCGTCCTCATCAACTCGATTTACGGTCTAGGAGAAAACATCGTCCAGGGCAAGGTCAATCCGGATGAATTCTATGTCTTCAAGCCGACCATGAAGATCATCTCCCGCGCCATGCGCCAGAAGACGATCAAAATGATCTACAACACCGGCGCCAATGCCGACCGCCCGGTCAAGGACGTGCCGATTCCAGCCAAAGACCAGTATACCCAATCGATCACTGATGTTCAGGTTCTGGAACTAGCCAAATGGGCGGTCGAGATCGAAAAGCACTATGGCCGACCGATGGACATCGAGTGGGCGCTGGACGGCCAGACGAATCAGCTCTACATCGTCCAAGCCCGACCGGAGACTATCCATAGCGTCCGTAATTATAATGTCATCGAAGAATACAAACTGGACAAGAAGAGCCAGATCCTGGTCACCGGCCACTCGGTCGGCAACCGCATCGGCACCGGCGAAGTCAACCGCATCATGGACGTCTCCCAGATCGACCAATTCAAAAAAGGCCAAGTCCTGGTTACGACCATGACTGACCCCGATTGGGAGCCGATCATGAAAATCGCCTCGGCTATCGTCACTGACTCAGGCGGCCGCACCTGCCACGCCGCAATCATCTCCCGCGAACTCGGCATCCCTTGCGTTGTCGGCACCGGCGACGGAAGCAAGAAGCTGAAATCCGGCATGAAGGTGACGGTCGATTGCGCCGAGGGCGATGAAGGCTATGTCATGGACGGCATCCTGCCATTCAAGATCAACAAGACCGATATCAAAGGTATGCGCCGGCCGAAGACCAAAGTCATGATGAATATCGGTTCCCCGGACATCGCTTTTGCTACTTCCTTCACCCCTAACGACGGCGTCGGTTTGGCCCGCGTCGAGTTCGTGGTCAACAACGTCATCAAGGCCCATCCGTTGGCCTTGATCAACTATGACACTTTGGCTGACAAGGACGCCAAGAAAAAGATCGATGAGCTGACCGTCGGCTACAAAGACAAAAAGCAATTCTTCGTCGATAAATTCGCCGAGGGCGTAGCCACGATTGCCGCTGCCTACTATCCGAAAGATGTCATCATCCGCCTATCTGATTTCAAATCCAACGAATATGCCAATCTGATCGGCGGCTCCGCTTACGAGCCGATCGAGGCCAACCCGATGATCGGCTGGCGCGGTGCCTCCCGTTACTACGACCCGAAGTACCAGCCGGCATTCGCTCTCGAATGCCAGGCTCTGGCCCGCGTCCGCAATGAGATGGGCCTGACCAACTTGAAGGTCATGATTCCCTTCTGCCGCACGGTCGTCGAGGGACAGAAGGTCCTTGAAGTGATGGCCAAGCATGGCTTGAAGCAGCACGTCAACGGCCTCGAGGTCTACGTCATGGCCGAAATCCCGATCAATATCATCCTGGCTGAGGAATTCGCCAAGGTCTTCGACGGCTTTTCCATCGGCTCGAATGACCTGACCCAGTTGACGCTCGGTATTGACCGTGACTCGGGTATTCTGAATATCGCCGGCGAATCGAATGAGAAGAGCGAAGCGGTCAAGGACCTGATCCGCTATCTCATCGCCGTCGGCAAGAAGACCAAGACCAAGGTCGGCATCTGCGGCCAGGCGCCGTCCGATTTCCCGGACTTCGCCCAATTCCTGGTCGAGCTTGGCATCGACTCTATCTCGCTGAATCCCGACACCGTCATCAAGACCACACTGAGCATCCTCGAGCAAGAAGATAAGATGAGCGGCAAGGGCAGCAAAACCAAAACTCCGGCCAAGGCGACAGCCAAGGCTAAGCCAGCAGCCAAAAAGCCGGTCAAAGCGACAGGCAAGACGAAAGCTAAAAAATAGATTCGAATACGAAAAACAGCCCCGGCAACGGGGCTGTTTTTAATTTAAAAAGTGGGACATTTGACTCGAACAGCGACCCTTGGGGCCGGCGTTTTTGAAAGAATAAAAATTCGTAAGTTTTTGGCAAAAAACCACAGAATTTTTCCTGACTGAAAAGACGCCGGCCCCAAGGGTTGCGAACAATTGCCTCAAATAAAAAAATAGGCTAACCTGGAAACAGCATCATTAAAAACTGAAACCAAAAAGGAGGCCTGCCGATGAACCAGCCGTACAAGAACCAGCCGGTTTCCCTTGAAGCTGCCCGCCTAAGCACCCGTGAAATCAGGGTTTTTGCTCGCAACCCCAGCCAGCCGCTCGATGAGCACTTGCTGAACGACACCCGCTGGATTGAGCTGCCTTACAGCTCTTTTTCCATGCAAGTCCGTTATGACAGCCTATTGGAAAGGCTGTTCCGAGAAAAGATCTTCCTGAGACAAGCGGGCATCAACCAACTGCAACACCTGGTCCCGTCGAATTGCCCGGAAGACGAGCTGAAAAACATCCCCTATTTCCCTCACTCCCGCCTGACCCACGCCAAGATAGTGGCCGCCATCGGCCTTGTCCTGCTGGGCCGCGAAGGTTATAGCACGGTTGATCAGCTCCGTTTCGCCGCTGCAGCCGCTTTCCACGACGCCGCTACCCCGGCCGGCGGTGACACTGTCATCCGCATCGACCGGGATAAATTCTGCGAAGAGGCCAATTTCGCCAAAGTCATGGCAGATAATCAGCTAGACCGGCGCTGGCGTTTTTTCGGGTTCAACCTCGAAGAAGCGCAAGAGTGGGTATCCGGCCAAGGCCGCTTCGGCCAGCTGTTAGATACCCTCGACAAGATCAGCTATACCATCCTTGATGTTTATTTTCTTATCAAGAGCGGACACGCACCGAAGACGCTGCTCGCTTTAGTTGAAGGCGATACCTTTTTCGGTGATGTCTGGCAGGATCTGTCATTCAAGGGCGGCCAGCTGCACTTCAAAGATAATCTGCGTCTGCTCCGCTTCTTGCAGATCCGCGCTATCATGCACGACCAGCTCTACAAGAACCCCCAATGCCGCAAGCTTGAACTGGCCTACTCGCGCGCCATCGAAAACCTCTGCCTAGCCAACGCCATTACCACCGACAATCTTCTTAACGAAGACGATACTTGGCTGGCCCGGCAGCTCGAGCCCATAGACCACGTCCGCATGAATGCCAAAATCAAGCATCGTCATTTCCGTCGGCAAGCGCTCTGCGACGCCTATCGGCAACGCCTGAACGGCCGCTTCATCTTCACTGAATACGCCAAGGCCTTTTCTACCGGCCTTGATTGGCTAGTACAGCAGCAAGCTGGCCCATCACCCCTGGCCGATGTCCTCAGTCCGTACCAAGTCGACAACCTGACACGGCTCTCCGGACACCGCGAAGGCTGGCACATGTTCTTTTATGCCCAAACTTAAACCGCCAATAGACCGGCGGTTTTATTTTACGCCTACCGAATGCCCTGATATAATGGAGATGACCTAAAAAATAACCTCATACTATGAATTTTGAAAAAATCCTCGGCCATGATGCGCCCCGGACGCCGGATGCACCGGCAAGGCACGAGCTGAAGAATACCGTCGAGCTTTCGACCGAGAATGCCGATTACCTCCTTTATTACACCCGGCACGATGTCCAGACCAGCCCGGAGATAGTGCCGGCGGCTGATGCCGTTATTCTCGAATCTATTACCGACCTCTCGAGCGACAAGCGGACCAAGGAAACCGTCAGCCGTGCGCTTTTCCAAAAGGACCGAGCTTACCACGAAGTCGTCCGGGCAGCCGCCGAACAAGGCAAGCCTATTTTTCTCCTCGACCTCTCGCTCAAGACGGCCAAAAACCAGGACATGATGCCTGCCCAAAACGGTGAGAAGGATGAAATGGCCGAAAACGACCTCCGCCTGATGATTGCCGAAACCCTTGGGATGGGCGCCATTATTTGGGCCGCATCCGACCTCAAAAAAGCTTTCACAGACAACCCGCAGATGAGCCGACGCAACTTCTTCAAATTCTTGGGCAAAACTGCGGCCGGGGCAGCACTGGCTTCGCCCTTGATCGGCAGCATGTCAGGCTATCTATCGGCTAGCGGTCCCAAAGGAGAGCCGGACGAATCGTCTGTCGCGCGCAAAATCCAAAAAACCATCGAAGATGCCAACTACCACGCCCACCTTGGACGAAGCAAGGTGATTCATGCCCGAAATGATCTTTGGGCGCAAAAAAGCGAAACAGTGGCCAAGTTGCTTGAAAAAGACTTGGGACGTAAGCCCAAACTCGCCATGAGTATGGGAGCGGACCACGTCGGCATCGAACGCTCGCTCAAGGATAGCGGCACCAACCGCCTCGGCCGGCTGGCTGAAAATTTCGGTGCTGATTTCAAGCAGGAGGGCCTGATCGCCAAAATCAACCTGACCCCGGAAAAGGGCTCAGACCGAATCAAGGTCGAGGTAACGATTATACGTGACGAGAACTTCAAATAACCGCCAATAATAGACTAAAAAAATCCAAAACCATTGACAATTTAATAAAAATGTGCTATGGTAATATTCACCATAGCCCTTTTTATTACACACCCTTCATAAAAGAAGGAAAAACCATACGAGGAGAGAACCATGAATGCATTTTGGAAAGTAATGCTTTTTTCCCTGCTTATCGCTGTCTGTGCCATTTCCTGCAAGGAAACCCCTTCCATGCTGATGGGAAATTTTGCAAGGACTCCTGCGGACCTGGTCGATCCGGAATACCGGAACGGCAATGAGTATGACCACCAGCTTATCTGGGGAGTCGAGGCCGTTCTCAAAGAGAACCGAGGGTTTGCACCTCAAACCTACAAATACCTCATCCGCGGGCAGCGACCAGACAAGTACTCCTTCAAAGAGTACAAAAAGCTTCATCCAAACGACCTAGTAATCCACTATGGCAACGGCAAGAAGCTCGCCATCTTCACCAACGACACCCCCACCCCCGATATGCAAACATGGGGAATCGTCTGGGACGCCAATCCTCCAAAACTGCCTCAGCGTATCCGCTGAACCAAAAGCAACACCCTCCTTCAATCGCCCCGGCATCAAACCGGGGCATTTTTTTATTGAATCTTTGGAAATTCAGTGTGTTTTGCCCGGTTTTCGGCATTGTTTTTTTGCGCATACGTACCCTGCCTGCCGGCAGGCAAGTCGTCTAAGCAGGAAAAACGATGTAGAAAGCCGGACACCACGAAGTATGTTACCGCAATATTCCTACAATATTGACTAATGACTCAAAACCGTCGAAAATGATAATATGTTCAACTTCCTACATACCGCCAATCCCGAACAGATCCTATTCAGCCTAGGCCCGATAAAGGTCTACTGGTACGGCTTATGTTTGGTCTTGGGCATCGTCGCGGCCTTGGCAGTCACAAAATATCTAGCCAAACTACAGCAAATAAGCCAGGAAACTGTCGACGACCTCTCGTTCTGGCTGATTATCAATAGCATCATCGGGGCCCGTATCTATGACGTCCTGCTCGAGCACCAGTACTACGCCCAGCATCCGTTAGATGTCTTAAAAATCTGGCAGGGCGGCCTGGCTATCCACGGCGCAATCATCGCCGGGGCAGCCACTATTTTTTGGTACTGCCGCAAAAACAAGCTGAACTTTTGGCAATTCGCCGGCTTGATTGTTCCGGGGCTTGCCTTGGGCCAAGCCATCGGACGCTGGGGAAATTACTTCAATCAGGAGCTTTTCGGCCAACCGACCAATCTCCCCTGGGGCATTCCTATAGATATCTTCAGCCGCCCGGCACAATTCTTGAATAATGAATATTTTCACCCGACTTTCCTATACGAATCGTTGGGCAGCCTGGCCATCTTTGCCTTGTTGTTATATTTGACCCTATACACCGTCAAAAACCGCAAGGACGCTCTATTGCGCACCGCCACTTCGAAGTTCTTAGTCTTGGCATATCTATTTCTTTACTCCCTTTTACGCTTTTCTCTTGAATTCATCCGGATCGATTTTGCCCCAACCTTGTTCGGGTGGCGCTGGCCGCAACTAGTCAGTCTAGCCGCCTTTCACGTCGCCATGATAATTATGCTCAAAAATTACTTCAAAAAGCCGCCCGCCGCCCTTGACCAACCAGACTAATTGTGGTATTGTCATTTTATCTCTCACACTATAAATTAAAATTTACTAAGAGAACAAACGGAATATGCCAAATCGGAAGTCAGCCAAAAAAGAATTGCGCAAGCGCGATGTCCGCACCGAATTCAACAAGAAGGTGAAGGACACCACTAAAAGTTTGGTAAAAAAGAGCCTAAAGGCTATCACTGCCAAAGATGAGAACGCCAAGGTTGCCGTCGCTAAAGCCCTCAAGGCTTTGGACAAGGCCGCCCAGAAAGGCATCATCAAGAAAAACACCAGCAACCGCCGCAAATCCAGACTGGCCAAAAAATTGAACACGATCAAAGCTGCTAAATAGCTACAAAAAAAGAAGCGCTCAAAAGCGCTTCTTTTTTTATTTCTTCAAAGTTGGGCGATAATACGATCCAACTCGACTTTAGGCCGGCCGCGGCCAGTCTTGACCAGGTAATCGATATCGATGAGTTTCAATAATATTTTCTTCAGTTGATCCAGGCTGAAATTCCTGACTTGGCCGACGCTCTTCTGGGCGACGAACGGGTGCAGCTTCAGTTCGGTGGCAATTTTCTTGCCGGTCAAGCCGCTATCAAGCGCCTGGCGCACTTGGACCAGGATCTTGAATTGCCTGGTTACCATATGCAGGAGATACTCCTCGCTTTCTCCGCCACGAAGCTGTTCTTCCAAGAGCTTTGCCGCCAAAGCGCGATTGCGCATGCTCAGGGCATCGGTCAGGGCAAAAACCTGTTCATCAAACACTCCGACAACCAGATCGCGGACATCGTTGAGTTCGATCTTGTCGGGAACGACAGCTGCACCCAGCCCCAACTTCTGTCCGGCCTTATAGTGGATCAATTTATTGAGCTCTTGGTCTATCTGCCACAAATCACCGCCAGTCAAAGCGACCAGGTGGGTGGCTGCTTCGCGGCTGATGTCGCCGCTGCGCTTGGCCACTTCTTCACGTACCCAGCCGAACAATTCGGTATTAGACAATGGCTTGAACTCTTGCGCATATTTCTGTCCGGCCAGCCAACGGAAAAGCTGCCCGCGCTCCTTGGTCAGTCCCTTTTCCTCGCTTGAGACTTCATCCCAAAAAATCACGATATTGTCAGCCAGGCCCGCCGGTTCGGCCTGAAGATATTTATACAAGTCAGCGAAAAAAGACCCGTCTTTGCGACTGAAGACCTGCTCGACCACCAACATGCGCTTGCGGGACAGCAAGGAACCGCTGCCCGCCGCCTGGCCGATAGCGCCGACAGTCGCTTCAGCCGAAGAAAGCACGGTTAAGCTATGACCAGAGGCATCAACCTCTTTCAAAAAGCGCTCCACGAACTCACTAAGCTTGCGTTTGCTCCTAAAAGTGTCTTGTCCGTATAAAAAAATAACCATCTTCCAAAAAACTTACTATTTTGCTAAAATTAAAATAATTATAAGTAAATTAACACATTCTCGCCTTTTATGCAAAAAGCGCTTTGCCTCACCTGCCACAGCGAATTGATTGTCGACAACGAAGTGGTCGTGGGCGATCTGGTTACTTGCAACAACTGCCAGACCGACATGGAGGTGCTGACCCTGCACCCGCTCAAGCTGGAAATAATACCGGAAGAATAATAGCTTTGACCGATCAAAAAAACAAAACCAACCGAGATGCGAATCTTAAGTTGGTTTTTTTATTATAATATCTGGAATTATGCTGATTTAGCCCGGCTTCCGGCATCGTTTTTATCGCGCATACGTACCCGTCTAAGCAGAAAAAACGATGCCGGAAGCCGGGCTTACGAAGATCGTTTGCCAATAGAATTTTATAATAAGCACTATATAAGCTGGCTGACCTCTTTCTTAAAAAGCTCTCCCCGTTCCTTATAATTCTTAAATAGCCCAAAACTGGCACATGCCGTGGACATAACTACAGCTTCACCAGCCACCGCCAAGGTGGCGGCCTGGCTCACTGCCCCAGGCATGCTGTCTGCCAAAAATATCTTCCCCTCGGGGTAACCTGCTGAGAGCAGATCGGTCTTCAACCGTGGAGTTGCTTGCCCTTGAAACAATATCACTGCTTTTACCTTGCGCTTGGCCACCAACCTGGCCAATGGTTTGAAATCAGCTCCTTTGTCGGCCCCGCCCGCCAATAATATGACCGCTTTACGGAAAGATTTGAGGGCGATCATGGTGGCCTCCGGAGTCGTAGCGAAAGAGTCATCGAAATAATCTACGCCTTTGGACTCGCGCACGAATTCCAGACGGTGTTCCAGGCCGACAAACGCCTTGACTGCGGCTTGTGCCGTTTCGGCGTTGATGCCGACAATATCAGCCACTAAAGCGGCAGCGGCCACATTCTCTTGATTGTGCTTGCCGATCAGCTGGCTCGGCCAGGCCAAGCGGGAGAAATATATCACCTGGCCCTTGGGCAGTTCCTTGCCGATACGCTTACCCAATTTTTTGTTGGCGATAAGATAATCATTCATTTGCTGGTTGCCTGCGATCTGCCACTTGGCTTGCCAATATTCTTTCAAGGTCTTGTGAAAATTAGGGTTATTGGGATCGGCCGGCGCCAAGTGCTCGCGGGAGAAATTAGTCATGACTGCGATGTGGGGGCTGGCCTTCATGCCTTGCAACTGGAAGCTGGAAAGCTCCAGCACCGCCCAGTCTTCCGCCTTGATCTCATCGATAAAATCAAAGGGCGCTACGCCGATGTTTCCGCCCAGCCAGACCCTCTTGCCGGCACTCTTGATTATGGCCGCAATAAGGGATGAAGTCGTGCCCTTGCCTTTGGTTCCGGTAACCCCGACAGTGTTCTTGGTCGGGCATATTTTCAAAAATAACTCCATCGGACTTGTCAGTACGACTGAACGGTTGTTTTTCAGGGCCGATTTTATTCCAGGACAAGCCATAGTCCAACCCGGTGACCGGAACAGATAATCGAACGGCTCCAGGCCTTGATTGAATTCGGCGCCAAGTTTCCAGCTGACATTGGGCTGGGCGGCGAATTCGCTGAAGCGCTCGCCTAGCTGTTCTTGCGAACGCATGTCGCAGATCGTGATCAAACAATCTATTTTGTGGCGCAAAAAGAACCTGGCTAAGGCTAAGTTTTCTACGCCCAATCCAAGCAGGGCGATTTTTTTACCCTTGATCTCTGCAGCTGTGCTTTCTATGGATGTCATATTGAAAATTTGAAAACACCGGAGCGGGCTCCGGTGTCCTGATTGCTTATTCCGCCTTGGGATCCCTGATAATGACCGAGCTATAATGACTTTCCTGAAAATCGGTCAATTCCCGGATATCGGTATCGCTGATATTCCCAGCACCCTCCGGGATGACGACAAGCTTGTCATCTGGATCATCGGTGCGATGGATTACCGCGACGCATTTACCGGTAAAATCGGTTACCGGTTCCTCCACCCCCAAAATATAGGCGTTTATCTCCTTATCATCACCGCCAAGAGTGCCTGGCAAAAAGCCGTAATTCACGGGATAGATAAAACCGTACTTCGGATTTTCCGAACCCATAGGACGATGCACCTTTACTTTGACCGTTTCATTGACGAAACTGTAAACATTATCCATTTTTTTATCTAATATTATGATAATTAATTACTCAAGTTCACCCCAGCTCTCGCCCATTTTATGCTCGACGATAACTGGTACCTTTAATTGTAGCACATTTTCCATAATTCTTTTAAGCTCTGGTACGGAATCTTCGATGGCGTCGCGCTTGATTTCGAACAGAAGTTCGTCGTGCACCTGCAAAAGCATCTTAACCTCGCCCTGTTGGTATTTCCGCCTTATCAATTCATGGATTTCGATCATCGCCGCCTTGATCATATCGGCAGCCGTGCCTTGGAGCGGCGTATTGATAGCCATCCGCTCGGCCGCCTTGCGCACCTGCATCACTGATGAACTGATTTCCGGCAGATTGCGCTTACGTCCGAATAACGTCTCTGCGAAACCAGTGGCCCTTGAATCCTCGATGGCCTGATCCATCCACTTCTTCACTCCAGGGTAGGCCTCGAAATAATTATCGATAAATTGTTTCGCGCGCCAAAACGGAATGTCGGCAGCTTGGGATAGGCCATGCGGCCCCTGGCCGTAAAGAATGCCGAAATTAGTAGCCTTCGCTTCTCGGCGCATCTCTTTGGTCACGTCCGCTGGCTCGACTTCATTGATGGCTGCCGCCGTCGCGGTGTGGATGTCTTCCTTTTCTCTGAAGGCTTTGATCATCCTTTTGTCGCCAGAAAAATGCGCGGCCAGCCTGAGCTCGATCTGCGAATAATCCAGGCCAACCAACTTGTAGCCCGGTGAGGCAACAAATGCCTTGCGTACCGCCTGCCCCCAATCGCCCTTCACCGGGATATTCTGCAGATTCGGGTCGGATGAGGATAGTCGACCGGTCGCTGCCACTGTCTGATTGAAGCTGGTGTGGATACGCTTAGTTTTCGGGTTGATCAATTTGGGCAAGGCGTCGATATAAGTGCTGGTCAGCTTGGCAAGCTCGCGGTATTCCAGAATCAGCCTGACGATTTCATGCTGGTCGCGCAGCTTTTCAAGTTCGTCAGCCGCCGTTGAAAGACCGGTCTTGGTCTTGCCGACGCCATGCGTCGAAAGTTCAAGCTTTTCGAAAAGCACCTCCTGCAGCTGCAGCGGAGAATTGATATTGAATTCCTGGCCAGCCTGTTCATATATTTTCTTTTCCAGAGAAGAGATTTTCAAATGGAGTTTGTGGCCAAGCTTGCCCAAATAATCCTTATCCAGACTGATGCCCAGCTCTTCCATGCGCGCCAAAACGGGCACTAACGGCATCTCCATGGTTTTGAAGAGTTTTGCCAGTTCATGAGCCTTGAGTTCAGGTTCGATCTTTTTGACCAAACGCCAAGTGATATCAGCATCCTCGCAAGAATAATTAGCCAGGCGCTCTATCGGCACCTGGTCGAACGTGATGCGGTTCCGTCCAGTGCCTAAAAGATCGTCCTTGGAAATCTTTTCGAAGCCCAACTCGCTGAAGGCTAGGCCGTCCAAGTTATGCTGGCGACTGCCCGGATTCAAAAGATAAGAAGCGATCATGGTATCGAAAGAAATTCCCTGGACGGGCACCCCTTGCGACGACACTACCTCTAAATCGAATTTGGCATTGTGACAATATTTTTTTATCTTACTGTCTTCGAAAATCGATCTAAGCTCCTCAAGCCAAGTATTCCCCGTCGTCTTCTCATTATAATTAAACAGATCGTGGCTCTTCTTTTCATTCCCGCCCGAACTTTCGATTTTTATAAAATATGCCTCTTCGCTTTTCCAAGAAAAGCTGATGCCAAGAAGGCGGCAGGTCAGCGGATCAAGCGAATCGGTTTCCGTATCGAAGACAAAAGCTTTTTGTTCCTTGATTTTCTTCAAAAATGACTTGAATTTCTTGTCATCGTCAACCAGCTCATATTTGAAGGCCTGGCGGTTGCGCTCGAATTTGTCGATTCCGATGACGGTTTCTGCCTGATGCTTGCCGCCCTTCTTGCCTAGATCCTGGACGCGGGGTAAAAGCGACTTGAAGGCCAGTTCGCTGAAAAGTTCGACAACCTTAGTGCGGTCAAAATCACCGAAACTGGCTTCGGCTAAATCGAATTCGATCGGCGCAGTTTGATGGATGGTGGCCAAACGATAAGACAGCTCGGCTTCGGCCTGTTGATTGCGCAGCAGTTCGCGAATACGGTCCTTAATCGCTGCCGAGTCCAAATTGTCGTATAAATTTTTGAGGGTGCCGAATTCCTTAAGCAGTTCGACTGCCGTTTTCTCACCGATGCCTTTGACTCCCGGAATATTATCTGACGGGTCGCCCCTAAGCGCCTTGTAATCGATCACCTGATCCGGCTTTAGCCCGTAGCGAGCAATGACTGCCGGTTCATCGTACAGGACGCCGTCACTGATGCCGCGGCTCATGGCGTACACCTTGGTGTGGTCATCAACCAGCTGCAAGGTATCCATGTCGCCGGTAAGGATTATCTTGTTGAGTCCGCTATCCACTTGCTTGCAGATCGTACCGATTAGGTCGTCTGCTTCGAAACCTGATAATTCATAAAGCGGAATGCCGAAGACGGCTGATACTTCCTTTACGCGATCGAATTGAGCATACAGCTCGTCCGGCGCCTTCACGCGCGTCGCCTTATACTCCTTATACTCTTCGTGCCGGAAAGTCGGTCCCTTCTTGTCCATGGTCAGGACGACGTAATCCGGCTTGAATTCTTTGACCGCCTTGATAAGGGCGGCGCTGAAGCCATAAACAGCGTTAACCATTTCACCCGACTTAGTGATCAGCGTGGGCGGTAAAGCGTGAAAGCTGCGATGGATCAAGGCGTTTCCATCGATTATCAATAGTGTCCCTTTTGGTTTATTCATACCCCTATTACATCAAAATTTGCTTATTTTGGCAAACCAAAAAGGGGCGGTGCCCCTTTTGGATATTTTATCTGCTAATTACCTACTTGTCCGACCCAACCGAAGATATCCTCGAAGTTCTTGAGAATTAGCTGGAAGACCGATTCCTTCTGCTTGGGGGTGAGGATGGTGTAGATCTTTGAAGTAACCGTATTGCCAGAGGAATCGGTGGCGGCGATGCGGAAGGTGTAGACCTGGCCGGAATCGAACTTGGTGACGACTGCCACGTGCTTCCTGGAATAGGTGGCCTCAAGCTGTGTCTTGTCCGGGAACTCCCTGTCGTCAGTTACAACGCCTTTTATGTAAGAGACGTAACCGACAGTCGGCTCGTTGGTCTGCCAGGAGACGATGGTCTGGACTTTCAACTGCTTGCCCTGGGAGAGGGCCGACTCGGTCTGGACGTTAGTGATCTGCGGAGGCAGGTTGTCCTTGGTGGTCGAGAACTGTTCGATGGTATCAGAAACTTCATTGCCCTTGGCATTGCGGCTCTTCATCGTAATCTGGTAGATCACTCCACCCTCGAGGTCCGTGGCAGCCAGCTCATGGGTCGTAGACCTGTGATCATCTGTAACTTCCTTAAGCTCTTCGATATTGATCTTGCCGTTACGATACGGCGCATATGTCAGCTTAGCGTCGGTCTCCTGGTTGGTTGCCCATTTAAAGACCGCTTTCTGGTCAGAGATATTCTGGATAGCCGTATTGATTATTTCCAGGGCCTCATCCGAGGTGCTGAAGGTGAAGTCGCGTGATCTTGCTTCGGGTCCGACAGCCGCCTTGCTGCGAAGTTGGTAGTGGTAGGTCGTGTTAGGTTTCAAGCCGAAGAGCTTGACCTCGTGGGTCTTTGACAAGTCGTTGGCCTGGCCGACGGTCTGGATATACGACTGGTCACCGACATCTTTCAGATAGCTGGCAGCCGGGACATATGCCACAAGCGAACTGGCCTCCTTGTTAGTCAGCCAACGAATGGTGGCGGATGTCGCTCCGGCCACGACGTTCGGCTCGCCACCCAACACCGGGGCAGGCAATGAACCGGCCAATTTCTCGATGGTGTCGAACTGGGAGAGGAGGGTGGTCTCGAGGGTGCCGAGCGAGACTTGGTTAGCCACCTGACTCATGATCTCCATGGCTTTTTGAGCGGCGGCCAGGAGGATGTTAGTCTTGTTCTCTTCCGGGGCCTGGGCCTCTTCGACCAGCTTGGCGATCTCCTCTTCGGTCTTACCCTCGGCCTGGAGCTGCTCTTCTAACGACGGCGTCTGGAATATCTGATCCTGGCTTGTCGCCAAATTTCCGGAACTGTCCGCACTCTCGATGCGATAATGGTAAGAACTATTCGGTTCTAGATTTTTCAATTGGAAGAAGTGGCTGGTGAACTGGTCGGAATAGCCGGAAAATTCGCCGTAAGCGGTCGAGGTGCCGTAGCGGATGAAGCTCGAGGCTGGCTCATCCGTGGTCCAGCTTATTTTGGCTGAATCGCTCTTGATCTCGCTCGTACGGATGGCTGAAATTTTCGGCGCTACTTTGTCGGTCTTATCGACAACCAGGACGCCGCCGCCGGACGGTTTTTCAGCCGAAGCCAGCTGCTGCTGCAGGCTGGCAACCTGGGACTGCAAGGCGGAAATTTGGGCAGCTGTCGCCCCCTGGCTCGAGGTGGCGGCAGCCAGCTGAGCCAACAGGTCGTTGATCTGGTCGAGCTTGGCCTGGTAATCAGCCGGGTCGATCGAGGCGGTGGTAGTGAATGAATATTCGCTCGAAGTGGCCGTCTGGCCCATGACATCGCTTGAAACCGCACGGAAATAATAAGTGGTGCTAGAAGCTAGTCCGGTCAGGATAATGGTGTGCTCGCTAGTCGGAGCAAGGTTGGTTTTTGACTGGCCGTAGGTGCTAGGAATAATATCGTAGACGACCACCGAATCCGCCGCTTGACCGGTCGACCAGGTGATGACGGCCGAGTCGCTCGTGACCGTACTGGTCGCGACATTTGTTATAGTTAACGGCTGCAGCACGGTCTGGAAGGAGTCAAGCGTGGTAGTGGCAGTATTGTTGGCCGCATCCGTGGAACGGAGGCGGAAATAGTATGTGACATTAGAAACCAAACCTTCCAGGGTGACCGAATGATTCTGAGCCAATTCGCTCCGACCTACTTGTTTGTATACGCTCTCGAAGGTGCTCGTCACCGAGGTGGTGGCGTATTCGACGTAGCCGGTGGCGTTCTCGGTGGCCGTGTCCCAGGTGATGACCGCCCCGGTCGGGCTTGTGGCTACGTTCAAGCTCGAGATAATCGGGGC